>JAYVEJ010000318.1:0-5018 GCA_043748885.1 Luteolibacter sp.
GCACCCTGGTTCGGTGAGCCGCCAACTCGGCAAGGTCCGCATTGACGGGAAACTGCAACAAAACTCAGAAAGCTTGAAAAAATGTTATGATGCGGGAACCCCAGACATGTTCATCGTCATGTAGCCGAAGACGTGCTCGACCCGACAACGCTTGCGAGACTTCGCCCGGTTGCTCCGCTTTTGTTTCGCAGTTAGTGGACGGTTGCGCGCGCCTTTCTCACAGATATTCGCCGGGATACCTTTGCACTCGAGAACCGCTTCACAGGCCGGCCCGACATATCCGGCGTCTAACCACGTTTCGGCATCGCCCTCGCAGGTGACCGAATCGAGTGCTTGGCTGTCATGGACTGATGCGTCGGTCACTTCGGTGCGAACGATCAGCTTGCTCTCTAGATCGACGTTGGTGTGGTTCTTGTAGCCGTAAAGGGTCTGCTGATTCTTCTTGGTCCACCTGGCATTCAAATCATTGTGGCTAAGGCATTTGGGGTCACCTTCCCAGCCATCCGGCAGCTCGCCGTTCTTGATGCTTTCGTTCTCCGCGCGGCGGTTGCGCTGGCGCGGAACTTCGACGAACGAGGCGTCCACAATGTTGCCTTTGTGGGTGATGAATCTCTTTTCTTCCAACCGCCCGGCATAAGCCGCGAAGAGTTCGTCGTGGAGGTGGGCGCGGGTGAGCTTTTCGCGGAATTCGCGGATGGTGTTTTGGTCCGGGACCGTGTCGGCCTCGGTGATGTCGAGGAAGTCATGGAAACTGCGACGGTCGAGAATCTGATACTGGGTCTGCTCGTCGGACAAGCCGAAGAGGGATTGCAAAACGAGAACCTTAAACATGAACATGGGATTAATACCCCTATGAAGAGAGTCGAGGCAGTGCCATTCAGGACAGTCCCGACTAACAAGCATTGGCGTCTGGTTTTCATGGAGACGGGCGGAATCTCAGGGTATTCGCATGGGGATCATCCGCCGACCGAGGGAGCGGTAGATCTTGAAGTCAGAATCGGTGGTGAGAAGGAGTGGGAGGATCTCCGTGGGCATGGACCCCAATCATGTGGGATTCGCGGGTGACGAGTGGTGTCCGTCGCGCATTCCGTTCGGCAAGTTCAAGGGTAGGCTTTATCAGAAAGCGGAAGTGGATGCGGAGGTGCAATCGTGGCTGGAGTGGCTGACGCAGGGCGGTTGCCCACCCCGTCTCACGACGACGCAGTTGCCTCCGGCTGCTTTCCCGTAGCTCGTCTCGGGATGACTCAGACTTTCACGCGCTGACTTCATGGATGTACGTCTCGCCCGCGAGGCCAATGCGTGGAAAAAGAGAAGCTTGATGAGCCTACGCTTTCGCCACTCATTGGCAGGTGGGCCGACGCGCCCCCCTCCTTATTGCGCTTCCGCGACGGCTTTTTCCTGGGCCAGCTTGGGGTCTTTCCAGGTGGACTGGACGTAAACTTCGCGCAGCAGCTTGTGCTCGATTTGGCACGGGCTGTGGGCCATGAGGTCGGCTCCCTTGTTATTTTTCGGAAAGGCGATCACCTCGCGGATGCTGTCTTCACCGGCGACTAACATGGCGATGCGGTCGAGGCCGAGCGCAAGGCCTCCATGCGGCGGCGCGCCGAAACGGAAGGCATCAAGGAGGTGGCCGAACTTGATTTGTTGTTCTTCCGGGCCAACCCCTAACACACTAAACATTTGCGCTTGGAGATCCTTCTCATGAATCCGGATCGAGCCGCCGCCGAGTTCGTAGCCGTTGAGGACCACATCGTAGGCCACCGCTCTAACATTGGCATAGTCGCCAGCGTCTAGCAGCGCGATGTCGTCCGGGTGAGGCCGGGTGAAGGGATGGTGGACCGCGCCCCAGTGGCCGGTTTCCTCGTCATGGGCAAGCAGCGGGAAATCGACGACCCAGAGGAAGTTGAACTTCGTAGAATCTTTGTTGAGTTCCATCATCACGGCAGACTCAGTGCGGACTCGGCCGAGGATGGTGCTTACACTCTCCCGCGAGCCAGCCGCGAAGAAGACGATGTCGCCTTCAGCAAGATCGAGCTTGGCGACGACGGCGGCTTTTTCGGCATCGGTGAAAATCTTCCACAGCGGGCTCTTGTATTCGCCGTTCTCGAGTTTGATGAATGCGAGATTTTTCACGGGGAGACCGGCTTGCACGGCGATCTCGTTGAGACGGTTCATTTGCCCGGTGGTGATACCAGCGAAGCCTTTGGCATTGATTGCTCTCACCACGCCACCGCCGTCGATGATGCTGCGGAAAATCTTAAACTCAGTGGTCGCAAACACATCGCCGAGGTCGGTGATTTCCATCCCATAACGAGTGTCCGGTTTGTCGGAACCATAGATGTCCATCGCATCCTGATAGGTCATCCGCGGAAATTTCACCGGCACCTCGATGCCGAGACCGGCCTTGAACATTGAGGCTAACAAACCTTCCACCAGTTGAATGATATCATCCTGATTGACGAAGCTGGCTTCTATATCAATCTGAGTGAACTCCGGTTGTCGATCCGCCCGCAAATCTTCATCGCGGAAGCAGCGGGCGATCTGGAAATACTTCTCCATACCAGCCACCATTAAGAGTTGTTTGTATTGTTGCGGTGCTTGCGGCAAGGCATAGAAACGACCTGGATTGAGACGCGACGGCACCAGGAAATCACGAGCACCTTCCGGCGTCGGATTGGATAGAATCGGTGTTTCGATTTCGAAGAAACCCGAGTCGTCGAGATAGCGGCGTGCGGCGGAAGTGATCACACTGCGCTGACGGATATTCTTATTCATGCGCGGGCGGCGCAGGTCGAGATAACGGTATTTCATCCGCAGATCTTCGTTAGAAAGTTCCTTATCGAGCTGGAACGGCAGTACGTCCGCCTTGTTGACGATCTTGAGTTGGCTAACGACTAGTTCGATACTGCCGGTCGCCATCTTTTCGTTTTGCGAGCCTTCAAGACGCTTGGAAACGCGACCGACCACTTGCACCACATCCTCTTCCCGCAACGTGTGCGAAAGCGCGGAAACCTCGGGGTTTTCCTCTGGATGGAATACACATTGAGTGAGACCTTCGCGGTCACGCAGGTCGATAAATATAACTCCACCATGATCGCGGGCAGAGTTTACCCAACCGATGAGAGTGACGGTTTGATCGATGTGGGATTCGCGGAGTTCGTTGCAATGATGGGAGCGCATGATGGAAAGATTGGAAGAATTTTTTAACCGCAGATGAACGCAGATGGACGTTGATAAGAGTAAGATTAAGGGTCTTTGCGGCGGATGAATTTCTGAGTGGTGGCGACGACCCTGCGGAATTCGAGTCTTGGATTCTTGAAATTGAGTATCAGGCCGACGGGGAGTCCTGTGATTCTCAAATAGTTGAGCATCTGGCCGATTTCCAGGTCCGTGATTCGTTCGATCACTTTGGTATCGACGATCACCAATTCGAACGCGATTAGATCGGGAATGTATTCCGAAACCTTAATACCGCGATACAGGATCGGGTAATGTGGCTGCTGTAGAAACGAGATGTTTCTATACTTAAATTCCACAACCAAAGAATTTTCATAAGGCTTCTCATGAAAGCCGTGACCGATCTCGTTCAATACGTCAAACGCAGAATCGATAATCACATCGATCTCATTCTTATATATAAAATCTGCGTCCATCTGCGTTCATCTGCGGTTAAAAAATTCTTCTATTATCTTCAAGCCAGCAGCGGACCATCCGGTTGAAGCAAGCGGTCTGTTAGCCAGTCGATGGCGGTTTCGGCATTGCCGGATTCTTCAGTGCGGCTGGCGAGGACTTTGAGTTTGAGTTCGGGATACTCGCTGCCGACGACAAGGGCAAAGCGCGCACCGGATTTCTCGGCGCTCTGGAATTGTTTGGCGACCTTGGCATTGCCCATCGGCAAGTCGGCGGAAATGCCGGCGCGGCGCAGATCGGTGACGAGCCGGAGGGATTGGGCGCGCTTGGTTTCGTCGGCGATGACCACATAAACATCACAAGCGGCGGCATTGCGCTGGAGCCAGACTTCCAGTTGCATCGCGGTGTGAGTCGTTTCCTCGATGAGGTTGCGAATGACATAGTCGCCCATCGCAAAGCCGGTGGCCGGCATATCGACAGCACCGTCGGAGATAGTGGAAATGAGTGTATCATAGCGACCACCACCGGCGACGGCGCGCATGGATTTTTTCGCATCGAACACTTCGAAAACTATACCAGTATAGTATGCAAGGCCGCGGACGATCGAGAGGTCGAGTTCGATGAAATCCGCGAAGCCGCGGGCTGATAGATCTTCCTGAATCGCGAGATAGGCCGACGAGGCATTTGCCGGATCGGCGATGAAGGCGCGAACGACTTCGGGTGTTAGCGAGAATGCAGCGAGCCTTTGCACGAGCACTTCAGGTTTCTCGCGCTCGATCTTGTCGATGATGCTGAGGAAGTCCGGGATGTTAGTTTCCGGGATGCCATGGGCTTTAGCGAAGTCGATCCAAGCCATCCGGTCGGACACGCGGACGACGAAATCCCCGGCGACAAAACCGAACGAGAGCATCGTTTCGATCGCCAACGCGATCAACTCTGCATCGGCGGCCGGCCCGGCCTCGCCGAGGATATCGACGTTGAACTGATGGAACTCGCGTCCCCTACCCTTCTGCGGTTTTTCATAACGAAAGCACTGACCGATCTCGAACCACTTGAGCGGCTTCGAATAATCCCGCTGATGTTGGGCGACGATCCGCGCCAACGACGCGGTGACTTCGGGACGCAGCGTGACGTCGCGGCCACCCTGGTCTTCGAAGCGGAAAAGCTGCGAGGAAAGCTCGCCACCGGACTTTTTCAGATAGAGTCCGGTGTCTTCGAGAATGGGCGTCTCGTATTCGACATAACCGCAGCGACGGGCCACGCCGCGCCAGGTTTCGAACAAATAATTGCGGACCGCGCATTCACGGGGAGTGAAGTCGCGGAATCCTGGAAGTGCTTGAAAAGTGAGTCCTGCCATGGGCGGGCGGCGAGGATGCACGGGGTTCCCG
>JAYVEJ010000319.1:0-1834 GCA_043748885.1 Luteolibacter sp.
GTCGGCAGCACGATGACTTCTTCTTGGTCGCTGGCGATTTCCGCCTTGGCGGCGGCGAACAAGCGCTCGACCGCTGGATGCTTGAAAAATCTCGGATAACCGGTGCGCATCCGTTTCACCACTTTCTCGCGGCCTTCCTCGTAACCGACGATGGAATCCCACGTCGGCAAGCAGACCGAGCACGCGTGCGGAGAATCCGGGAGCGGTAGCCCCAGATCCTCTTCCTGCCATGCCGGATTGGCTGATAGGTCGCGCTTCACCTCCCCTCCATGCCTCGCTGGTGGACTTAGGGCAAGCCGGATCAACTCAGTTTTATCAACAAAATCGCGTTACTCGCCGGGCCGCTAAAATCGGTTCACTCGACGAGGACAATCATCGCGCGTTTGCGCTTGCCGACGATCCAACGCTCGTATTGCTCGGAGGTTTTTTTCCGGCGGACGCGTTCTTCCATCATCTCTCGGATCTTGTCGTTGAGCGGTGGCGACGGCCCGAGCACGATCTTGATCGGCTTGACGATCGTAAACCCTTGGCGGTCTAGCAGCGGTCCGACGATTTTGCCCACCTGCGACTCAAAAAGAATGGCGGCGAACTCCGGCGACAAGTCCATGCGCGGGACGTTTTCCTGAAGCCCGCCCTGCTCGGCGTAGGCATCTTGCGACTTGGCTTTGGCCAGTTCGGCGAAGTCCTTGCCATCGGCAAGTTGCTTGGCGAGACCCTCGGCGATCTCGAGCTGGGCCTCGGGCGTGGCTAACGGATTCTGCGGGTCGCTGGCGGGGATAAAAATTTTTTGGAACGAAATCACGTCCTTGGTCATGTCGCGGAGCGTCGGCTTGATCTCGTTGTATTCGTTTTGGATCTCGTTCGGGAGCGGCGGCGGCGCGTCGGCGAACTGCTTGGCGCGCATCGCTTGCACCACCATTTTCTCCTTCGTCATGGCGCGGTAGCCTTCCATCGTGAGGCGGCTGCGCTTGAGTTCTTCGCGAAATTTCACCTCGTCGCCATTGAAGAGCTCGCGCATCTGACGCTTGATTTCATCGTCGATTAGATTCGGTTTGATGAATGCGCCGAGCTGTTTGAACTCATCGAGAATGATCTGGCGGTCGATCAATTCCTGGACGATGCCGGTCTTGGCTTCTTTAAATTTGGCCTCAAATTGGGGACCGCGACGCGGAAACTGAGTCACCAATTGCGCATAAACTGGAGCCAACATGAAAGAGACTTGGTTTTTGGTGATCACCCGCCCATTGACCTTGGCGGCGATGCCGTTGACCTCGATCGGTCCAGAAGGACGCGGCGGCGGGGCAGGCTGGGGAGCCGTAGGTTGGGCGAAAATTTCCGGTCCCGTGAGGGTTGCGCCGGTGAGCACCAATGCCAGAGCGAGACGCGAATTCATGGAAGTCATGTAGGGGATCAAAAGTTTTGGAGGAGCGTGATCGCTGCGGCGAGCTTTCCTTGGACACTCGCGGATTGCAAGCGGGGAAACCGGCGGGTGCGAGAACCTGATTTCGGAGTGCTGGGACATGTCCCAGCTTTGCCACTGGCCGACATGTCGGCCAGTGGCAAAGCTCCGACCTGTCGGAGCAGTCCACAACGTGGCCTCAAAACGTCCGCAGCATTTCAGTTGCCTCCGTGAGCTTACCCGCCGGGCTGGCGGCTTTGAGTCGCGGAAACCGGCGACCTTCCAGCAGGATGTAGTCTCCATTTCGGTGGAGCATCAGCCGCTGGCCTTGGATTTCGACGGAGGAAATACCCTCCGACGCAGCAAGGCATTTGATCCGAGTAATTTCTATCAGCCGCGCCGCCGCGTCTGGAATCCGGCCGAAGCGGTCGCGCC
>JAYVEJ010000320.1:0-1829 GCA_043748885.1 Luteolibacter sp.
GGGATCAGGAAGGTCAGGCCGAGAATTACCGCCGAACCCCAAGTTGCGTTCAATTCGCTTTCAGAGGCCAGTTGGCTGCGGACCGGGTGGAGCATGGCCAGTTCCCGCTCGATCCGCCCGCGCTCGTGCAGTTGGTCGAACCAGGTGGCGACGGGAATGATCTGCTTTTCCGAGGTGTAGCCGTCAGTGAGGGAGCTAACGACCGTGTTTTGAGGGCCATGGGAGCGGGAAACCGGGAGACCGCTGGCGAGGTTTTTGCCGTGCGACCAGACTTCGATTTCGGAAAGCGCATGGACTTTCTGCTCGCCGATCACGCACGGACGGACGCCGGTCAGCCGGATGGATTTGGCGGTTTTTCCACGGAGAGGAATCACCAGCGGGTTCATGCTGCTGGCCCCGGCGAGAGGATTGGCCCATTGATAGGCAAGTTTTTCCGGTTTTCCGTCGGTGCCTTGGAGGTGGACCGTCAACGAGTCCGGGAAAACCGAGGATTCGGAGGACTGGTCAAGCTGGTAGGGGAACAGCACGAGCCGGTCCAGCGGGGCCGCTTGATCTAACGAAATAGTCCAAGACACCGTTTCGTCGTTGTGGGAGACTTCCACGGAATCGCCATGCACCGAGTTCGGCCTACCCTCATTTTGCCAAATTCCAAGAGGAGTGCGGCCGTCCGTCAAAGCCTCGGGATACCAGATCCCGGGGACGTTGAGATCCCCTACGGTGGAGACAGTCGCTTCGAAGGAGACCGGGTCGCGGTTCGAGATGACTGCGATTTCCGAAAGCCCGAAAAGGTCGAGGGTTCCGCGATTGTGACCTTCGTGAACCGTCAGCCGGACATAGCGTGCCTGATTGTTCGCTTTGAAAGGAACGGGATTGCCGTCAGCCAAGCGAGTGGAACTCGGTCCATGCCCCGAGGTGAAAACGACCGTCCGCTGGGCAAAATCTGCTTGGTTGGAGAGTTCGAGGGTGAACCGTTTTGGGAAAATTCCGGGATCTTCCAAAAATTCTCGCTGAGCGGGGACCAGGAAAATTGTTTCGACAGGGAACTCGCTCCCAAGATCCAAAGTGATCGAAGGGTCCGGGGCACCGGCCTTTACGCGGCACCCACGGTATCCCAATCCGGTCTTCATTGCGTGCTCGCGATGCTCAGTGAAGGTCGCTAGGCGACCTTCGAGCCAAGACACACGATCCTCTGTCTTAACGAGTTGAGGGTCAAAAATGCGGGCAATCCGACCGATCGGGTTGGTGATGAGGGCGATGTCACCAGCTTCCACCCGACTGGCCACGAGACACGTCAATGCTGACAGTGCGAGGCCGGAGATGGGTTGGGCATGACAGCGGATCGACATAATCTTGAAGAACAATATGCCGACGACTCTGCTAGTATTTTAAAAACATTCAATCTTTTTTAATTAAAAACTTATTGTAACTATTTAGGTGCGAAATCCAGTGGCTGGCCTGCGAAGGCGGGTGGTGGACAGGCAGCTGCGGATCGCGCAGAATCTCGCAGCCCCGCGCTCCGCCTGGTTGTTGTCAAATGGCACTTCCAAATCGTGCGCGAATCGCCGCACGTCATCCCGCTTTTCGCTCGTCCGGATGAGCAGTTTGTGCGCCTTGCTTTGCTTGGCCCTGCCGCGTTTTCTCGCGGGTTTTGCCACCTCTGGATGGGTCGCGAGTCCTTTGGCCGCCCAGCACTCGTGGTCCGCGAGCAGTGGCTCGAGGGTGGCTGGAGTGATCTGCCGCTGGTCTCGTTGGCGGGCGTCATCGGTCGCCTGTCAGGCCACCCCCTTGTTCATGGAATCCCACCACGCCCGCCAGCCCATCCTTCCCCC
>JAYVEJ010000321.1:0-4992 GCA_043748885.1 Luteolibacter sp.
GGGCGTGCGGATCGCGGTGATGGGCTGCATCGTCAATGGTCCCGGCGAAATGGCGGACGCGGACTTCGGCTACGTCGGCGGTGCGCCTAACAAGATCAACCTTTACGTCGGCAAGACCGCCGTGAAGTTCAACATCCCGGAAGCGGAAGCGGTTAGCCGCCTCACCGACTTGATCCGGGAACATGGAAAATGGGTGGACGCGCCGGAGCCAGCGACCACCGAAGTTTAGTGATTATGGCAGACACCGATACCCTCAGTCGCACCAAGGTGGCAATTGCGCCCGACGTGCCATGGAACGTGATTGTCCACGACGATCCCGTGAACCTCATGCAATATGTCACCTTCGTGCTGATAAAGATCTTCAGCTATGACTCTGCGAAAGCCACGATACTGATGATGCAAGTCCACAAGTTAGGTCGCTCGATTGTCTGGTCCGGCGAGCGCGAGAAAGCGGAGTTTTATGTCCAGCAGCTCCAAGCGCACCAGTTGAAAACCTCATTGGAAAAAACCGAATGAAAGCTATGCCCACACTCGAAGGCGGACTGCGCATCGACACCGAAGATGCCAGCGACTGGGAGTTGCTGCGGTCTATACTCACCGATGCCAACGGCTGCGGCGTGGATCTCGCCAGCCGCCTCGGCGGAATCATCAGCGAGGAAGCTGGCGCGGAAGACTGGCATGAATACATCGTCCCAGATTTGCGCGAAAGTTTTCAAGACGAACTCGCACAAGTCGGAGCTGCGATAGAGTCCGCCATCTTTCATGCCACCAACGGCCCCGGCCCGCTGTGGATCACCCGTGAAGATGTGTTTCCATGGTATAGCTCGCTCAACCAAGCCCGCCTCGCGATTGAAGAACACTTCCACTTCGGCCCGCGCGAGATGATCGAACTGAAGGGAATAACACCCGAGCGCCGCGCCGCGTTTATCCGCTCCAAGTTCTATTGCGCGATCCAAGGCTTACTGCTCGAGTATGTAATGAAATGAAGGACCACAAATTTTATTTCGCCTGAACTTCCGCAATCCCCGGCGGCGTGCCATAGCCCATGAATGCCGCTTTGCTACCTTCCCGTGGCAGTTGGAAATCATAAACTCCATATCCGTTAGCCTTGATTCCACGGTAGGACCGCCCGTCGGTTGCATTAATCATCACTGCGCGTCCGTCGCTCTTCTCGTGGCCGAGATAGAGCGCGACGTGGGTGATATTAACCTGCCGACCATCTGCCGGAGTGTAGGTGCCGCCCCAGAATAACAGGTCACCGGGTTGGAGTTTTTTTAATGCAAGATGATCAAGTGCCACCGCCTCCGCAGGCACTTCTATCAGACGGTCGTTGTCCTTGAGCCATAGGAATTGTTCCGCCGAAGTCCGTGGTGGTGCGAGGCCAGCTAGCTGCATTACGAAATACATCGCGCCAGAGCAATCGAAGCCACCGTCCTTGGGATCGGAGCCGCCAAATAGATAGGGCAGCCACGGCGAGTCCTTGGCCACGGCGATTGCTCGTTCAATCAACTTTTTCCGGTCCGCAGGCAGCGTTTCAAACTCCTTGAGTTGGGCCACCGCGATGAGTGCTGGGCGACCATACGCCACCTTCACTTCCGCTACTTGGCCGGGGGCGGCGATGGGAGTTAGGAGAACGGCAAGCATGAGGCGAAACATCCCTCAAATTACGCGGCAAGACGCAGCGTTGCAATGAACGATGTCCACATGCCATCCTGCCCCCGCAATGACGGAATCCCTCACAATCTGGCTGATAGGCGATGGCAAGCCGGGCCACGAAAACCAATCTCTGGGCCTCGCGGATGCGATTGCCCGGCGGGTGCCATGCACGGTTTACCGGATTTCAATCGCCGGAAAACGCGGGCTGTTTGCCCGTGTTAGAGCCGCGAGCCAGGCCAGTGCCGGTTTTCCCAAGCCCGATCTAATCATCGCAGCGGGCCATGCGACTCACCTCGTGCTGCTGGGGTTAGCCCGCAAGCACCGGGCCACAAGCATCGTCCTGATGCGCCCGAGTTTACCGCTCGCGTGGTTCGATCTCTGCATCGTGCCGACCCATGATTTCAAGAAAGCTAACAACCGCGCAAACGTCATCGCCACTCGCGGTGCCCTCAACCGCGTGGCTCCGCCGGACGCAGCCCCGCGGACTGGCCGCATGATCCTCATCGGCGGGCCGTCCGCCACTCACGGTTGGGATGGCGAGACTCTGCTGAACTCCCTCGCCGCGATCACTTCTAACGGCGATTGGCAACTCACCGACTCGCGCCGGACGCCCGCAGGATTTCTCCATGAAATCGCCACCCGCCTGCCGCGGGTGGCGATTTTTCCCCATCAGGAAACCACCCCGGACTGGCTTCCCGCGCGCCTTGCCCGCGCGGCGGAAGTCTGGGTGACGGAAGATTCCGTTTCGATGGTTTACGAGGCGCTATCGTCCGGTGCGAGCGTCGGACTGCTGCCGATGCCGCGATTGCTAACCGACTCCCGAGTCCTGCGCGGGCTGGAACAACTCGTCGCCGACGGTTTTCTCACGCCATTTGCGGATTGGGAAAAATGCCATCGACTCGCCCCCCCCCCGTCCATCCTGCGCGAGGCCGACCGCTGTGCGGAGGCGGTCAATGCAAAGTTTTAGCAAGTATCATTTCAAATGGCGACCCGAGTCGAGCCGATGGCACTCGTAGTTTTTGGGCTGTCCAAGTCTATTGCCTCGTTTCACTCTCGTCGCAGTGTCGAGCCTCGCTGGAAGATGCTACATGCCATGATTCGAAAAATTCCTCCTCCTACATGGGAAGAATCGTGATCATCGGAAGTGAATCGCTGTTTCAAACCGCACAATGAACTTATCTGATCCCACTCAAACAAACGTATCCCCATGGAATCGCTTCGCAGTAGCATTCAATGAACTCGATCTATGGGTGCTGATCTTCATTTTGCTCTTTTTGAATACGTTCTCTCTTAAGCTGGGTTCTAACGAAGAAGAGTACTTCGTTTTCGCCAAGGCATTCGCAAATCCCAACTGGCTTCCAGGGGCTCATAGCGTCAAAGATCTTCCCGGTGGGCGAATTATTTTTGATTCAGTCATCGGCTACCTGCTGCGTTTCGCTTCGTTTGAACAAGTCGCGGAATATGGCAGAACTCTGGTCGCACTTCTGTTCGCATTGCCGCTGGCGAAACTCTTCCGCAAACTGAAATTCAGTAATTTGGAATGCCTGTTTGTCCTGCAAATTATATGCTGTCTTGTCCACCAAAGCTTTTTCGCCTACGAATGG
Source organism: Luteolibacter sp. (assembly GCA_043748885.1). GTDB lineage: Bacteria > Verrucomicrobiota > Verrucomicrobiia > Verrucomicrobiales > Akkermansiaceae > Luteolibacter. The sequence goes on from JAYVEJ010000321.1 coordinate 3,261, forward strand.
ATATTCGGAGGGTTTGAAACCAAAGCCATTTCATATGTATTTGTCTTTTACAGTCTCTACCATCTCCTTGAGAACCGGATTTTGCGTGGCGTCATCTTCGCAGGATTCGCGATTTATTTTCATATTCTCGTCGGCGGTTGGTATGCCCTCGTCATGTTTTTCTACCTATTGGTTTTGAGAACACCCTTAAAAAAGTTGTGCTTGTATTCTCTGGCTATTTCCGCGTTCACAGCGCCGCTTGTCGTTTATCTAGTTAAGTATCATTTTTTGAATAATCCCGAAATAATTAATGGTGTTCGTGTAAGCAAAATCTATGTGTACCTCCGCAATCCTCAACATCTCGATATGTGGGGATCCATTGGGCGATGGGGTTCCACGACTCAGATTGGTGTGGCATTATCACTACTTTCGTTGGCACTCTGTTTTTATCTTTACCGGAGGAATCCCGATCTGAATATCAAGAGGCTTTCTTTGCTGAACATCTGCCTTTTTGTTCAACAAGCGGTCAGTCTCTTTATCGCGGCATTCGATGCGAATGGGAATTTTTTGAAGTTTTACCCGTATCGGACGAGTTCGCTCTCGTTCTTCCTCATGCTTCTGCTCCTTGTGATGTTATACAAAGAAATAGAATCAGGGAAAAGCCATAGGGCAAATCAACTTGCGAAGGTGAAACTTTTCCCGGCAAGTTATCCATTTCCTGTGGTAATGCTGATGTTCGTAGTGATCGTTTTGGGACTCAGTTTCAAAGTGTGGAGCAATGGACGGGATAGTTATCAGGTCATATATCCATCCAGTCGGGAAATAGACCGGCTTGATCTCTATCGTTGGGTTAGGGAGCATACGCCAAAGGATTCAGTTTTTCTTGAGCCTGCGCCGGGAAAGAGAGGAAATCTTGACTTCATCCGAAAAACGGAGAGGGATCTTTTTTCAGTGGACAAATTCGTTCCAACTACAAATCCCCTTATCTACGAGTGGTATGTTCGGACTTTGGAAAACATTGAGGTGAAGAAAAATATATCCTATGTCCACGAGTTAAGGGATAGATATCGGATTGATTATGTGGTGAATAAAACCCCTTTGAATGATCCTGGAATTAAATTGGAATTCCGTAGTGGATCCGAGTATTTATATTCGTTGCACTCACCGGTTTCCTTACCCGCCTCTCCACCTTTCGAGTAGCTCGTTAATCTGAGGGTCAGGTCGCGCATTTCAACAATTCACAAAGAGACGAGGCAATGAGGAGCTAGGCTGGCGCGCGCACGCCTCGCCCATGAAGGGACGCCTCCGACCGTTAGGTAACAAGTTTATTACCAGTTTTCCGGCGCAGTGCTCAAGTCCGGAGGTCCTGCTTCGAAAATCCAAGTGGCCAGTTGGGCGCAGGGCGGAGAGCACTGGCTCAACGTAGCGGGCGAAAGTGGCATTCCTTGCGCGTTTGTAGTTAGTAAAAACGACAAGATTGACTTCATCGGTCATCCGATGGAATTGGAGGAATCCTTGCTGGGAAGTCTGCTCGCCGAGTCCTCCACCAAAGCCCCGCATGTCCGAGCAGCGGACGCGGCTGCGAGCGCGAAGGCACCTGAGATTTCCGCCTGTGCCCAAACTCTGATCCAAGCCGGCAGGCTTGACGAGGAGGAGTCCACCTTGGGCGAAATCCAAGGAGCGCTCACCGAAAATTTCGGCTACGTCGCCGGACTGCTAGAGCTGGATTTGCTGCTCGCCAGAGGTCAGCCAG
>JAYVEJ010000322.1:0-1826 GCA_043748885.1 Luteolibacter sp.
CTCCTAATCCTTCGCCGACTTTGGATCCAGCGCGTCGCGCAGGCCGTCGCCAAGGAAGTTGAGGGAGAACAGGGTGGTGGCGAAGAAGAGGGTGGGGAAGAACAGCAGCCAGGGATTGGAGAGCATGCGGTTGGCGCCCTCGTCGATAAGAATTCCCCACGAGCTGTAGGGTGGTTTCACGCCGAGGCCGAGGAAGGAGAGGGTGGCTTCTAGCAGCATCACGCCGGGGATGGTGAGCGTGGTATAGACGATGATGGGCCCAAGGGTGTTGGGCAGGATGTGACGGAACAGGATGCGGAAATGACCGAGGCCGAGCGAGCGAGCGGCTTCGACGAATTCCTGCTTGGCGATGCTCTGGACTTGCGCCCGCACGATCCGGGAAACGGTGAGCCAGGAAAGCGCGCCGATGGCGATGAACAGCGGCACCAGCGTGGTGATGGGCTCGACCCAGGCGGTCGTCTTGTTGATCGACGCGCCGCCGCTACCGGGCGGGCTGAACCAGCCGACGACGAGTTGGGTGAGCTCGGCGGTGAGCGGCTCCAAGGTTTTTCCCAATAGAATCACGACGATGAGAAATGGCAGGGCGTAGAGGATATCCACGAGGCGCATCATGAGGGCGTCGGTCTTGCCGCCGGCGTAGCCGGATAGAGCGCCCCAACAGACGCCGATGCTGACCGAAACGAGGGTGGTGATGAGACCGACGGCGATGGAAATCCGCCCACCTGATAGAACGCGCGAGAGGATATCGCGGCCGAGGTGATCGCTGCCGAACCAATGGCCGGCGGCAGGGCCGAGGTTCTTGTTCGGCAGATCCTGGAGATCGGGATTCTGGATCAGGCCGGGGATGGCCGGCAGGATGATGCAGGCGGCGATGATGAGGAATAGCGCGACCACGCTGATCACGGCCGCGCGGTTGCGGATGAGCCGGTGGCCTGCGTCTTGCCAGAGGGAACTACTTTTTTCCATGAAGAGGTGGGGAGTTGATGGTTGATTGTTGATAGGAAGAGGAGAGGGAGGGACGGCGATGAAATTTCTTTCCATCAACCATCAACTCCAGACCATCAACTTTTCCTGAGTCGGGGATTGAGCCAGAGGCCGAGCAGGTCGGTTAGGAAATTGGCGATGATGATGAGGGTGCCGTAAAGCATGACGCTGCCGAGGATGACCGGTGCATCGCCGACTTCGATGGCTTTGATGAAATGCATGCCGAGACCGGGCATCGCGAACACACTCTCGATCACCACCGAGCCGGAAATGATTCCGGCGAAGGCCGGGCCGATGAAGGCGACGGCAGGAATGATGCCGCCGCGCAGGCAATGGCGGACGAGCATGCGGAAACTGCCGACGCCCTTGGCCTTGGCGGTGCGGATGTAGTCTTGGCTGAGGATTTCTAACATCCCAGCGCGGGTGAGGCGGGAGAGATAGGCGGCGGTCGCCAACCCGAGAGTCACGGCGGGAAGCATCCAGGATGAGGGGTTAGTCGGGTTCCAACCCATCGCGGGGAGTAGCATCAGCCGCCGACCGAACAAGTCGGCTAACAGCGGCCCGATGACGAAGGCGGGCACGCAGATGCCGATCATCGCCAGTGCCATGGCCGAGTAATCCATGAGCGTGTTTTTCTTCCAAGCGGCGATGACGCCTAACGGGATGCCGATGCAAATGGCGATGGCCATGGCGGCGAGACCCAGCCGGAGCGAGACGGGAAATGCCTGCGAAATAATTTCCGTCACTTCGCGTCCTTCCAGCCGCAGACTGAGGCCGGGATCACCTTGGAGGAGGTTCTTGAGTTGCCGGAAATACTGCACTCGCAGTGGCTGATCGAGTCC
>JAYVEJ010000323.1:0-1825 GCA_043748885.1 Luteolibacter sp.
GTGATGCAGCGGGATGCCCGAGATAGGAAAATTCTCCATCCCGCGCAGCGTTTGCACGCCATAGTAGGCGTTGTCCGGCAGCTCGCGCTCGCCTAACGAATCGTGCTCCTTGCGCCAAGTGGCGACGACTGGCGAGCGACCGGAAATGAGATGCTCATTCGCCGCCGCGAGGCGACCACTGAGACGGCGGGCGATGTGGCCGACCATCCGATAGAACACTTCCGGTTTATTCGCCCGCAGCGTTTCGAACACCGCCCGCGGGATCAGCCACACGCGGACGTCCGTGAGTGCCACGGCGGAGGCCGAGTGCGGCAGGTCGTCTAGCAGCACTCCTTCGCTGAAGGCGCTGCCACGCCTGAGGGTGGCCAAGCGGGTGCTGCTGCCGTGGTTGCCGCGGACGATTTCGATCTCGCCTTCCTCGACTAGGCCCATCCACAGGCGGGGTGCAGATTCATGGAAAAGCCAAGCTCCCGCCGGATAGACATGGGATGCACCCTGGCCGATGATGGTGGCCAATTCATCCGTAGCGATGGACATGGTGGCGGCTAGCCGGGCAATCCGCTCCTGGGAAAATATCAGTTTGTTAGGGTCGGTGTCCGCGTCGCTCATGATGTAGGTATAGCTGTAGTGCGAAATCCTAGCAGCGACAAGAGTGGTTCATTTCACCAATAAAAAACCCACCGCGGACGAGCCGGGGTGGGTCTTGGGATAATAGAAACTCAGGACCGATACTTGCGCTTGAAATGGAGGGCCGCCGCAGACTTGGCGATGACTCCTTGCAGATAAGCCACCTCTTCGGAATTGAGATTATGATCGACGGTGGCGAGCTTGTCTTGGGCGCGTTTGATGGCGGCTTCCACATGGGCTTCGTCGATGTCCGCCTCGCCAAGGGCACTGTCGGTTAGGACGATGACTTTGGTTTGGGTGACTTCGGCGAAGCCGGAACCGACGGCGAGCAACTGGGTTGTGCCGTGGTAGGCATAACGAAGTTCGCCCGGTTTCAAAGCGGTCACCAGACCGGCGTGGCCTGGCAGGATGCCCAATTCACCATCCGCTCCGGGCAGATAGACATTGTCCACGAGGTCCGAGAAAATCTTTTTCTCGGGGGTGACGATTTCGAGTTGGAGGGGCATGGGGATGGTAAATGCTGAAACGCTGAAAAGCTGAAACGCTGAAGTCCAGCAAACCTATCAATCACGCGGCACGGATTCGATTCCGCCCTTCATGTAGAAGTTCCCTTCCGGCACGTCGTCGAGCTTGCCGTCGAGAATTTCAGCGAAGCCTTTGACGGTGTCGGCGATGGAAACGAGGACGCCGGGGACGTTGGTGAAAACTTCCGCAACGTGGAATGGCTGGGTGAGGAAACGCTGGATTTTGCGGGCGCGGAAGACGCTCATCTTGTCCTCGTCGGACAGCTCGTCCATGCCGAGAATGGCGATGATATCTTGAAGATCCTTGTAGCGCTGAAGCACCATCTGGACGCCACGGGCGACGCGGTAGTGTTCCTCACCGATGATTTCTGGAGCGAGCGCTTTCGAAGTGGAAGCGAGCGGATCGACGGCGGGGAAAAGCGCTTGCTCGGCGAGCGAACGCTCGAGCACGACGGTGGCGTCAAGGTGCGCAAAGGTGTTAGCCGGAGCAGGGTCGGTCAAGTCGTCCGCAGGCACATAGACCGCTTGAATCGAAGTGATAGAACCTTTGTTAGTGGAAGTGATCCGCTCTTGGAGACCGGCCATTTCCTCGGAGAGAGTCGGCTGATAGCCCACGGCGGAGGGGGTCCGGCCTAGTAGCGCGGACACTTCGGAGCCAGCTTGCGAGAAGCGGA
>JAYVEJ010000324.1:0-4991 GCA_043748885.1 Luteolibacter sp.
TCCTTGAGCTGGGCACGGAGCTTGAGGGATGGGTCGGGGGGCTCGGCGGCTTGGAGGGGATTTATAATGAGGAGGAAGACTAGGAGCGAGACGCTCCTAGCACGGCCTGCGGCGTGACGCCGCAGCCACGAGGCTGGTGATATCATGATCATGTTAGAACTTGGCGTTGAGGTCGATTTGCAAGGTGTCGCTACTGAGCGGCGGGCCGGCCACTTCGTCGGAACTCATCCACTTGAGGCCGAGGCGGACGGCGGGCGAGAGGGACATGAAGCCACCGAGGGTGAAGCCTTGGACGTTGGTGCCGCCACCGCCGAAGTCAGAGTCGGTGAAGCCATCGACGACGGCGTCGCTCTCGACGTAGCGGTAGCCAAAACCCGCTTGCCAATCGCCGAACTTTTCCATCGCAGGTTTGCCGATTTGGAAGGAGAGGTTCCATGCCGTGTCGCCGCCCTCGAAGGCACCGGGCTTTTTGCCGGCATTCGGGCCACGGTTGTTGACGGCGGTCTTGTTGATGGCTGAGGAGTCGAAGGCGATGTTTTTGGTAAATTCACCTAACAACGAGAGGCGGACGGTTTCGTAATGATCATAGTCGAGCCGACCAGTGAGAGTTAGATTCCGGAACTCGGAGGCGAGACCATAGTATTGATACTGATTGGTGGTGCCGAAGTTATTTGCCGCGGTGGGGACGATGTCGCGCAAGGCCATGTAAGTATTTCCGCGCTGGGCGAAGCCGGGGCGGGTGGTGTCGGTATTGCCGGCATCGCTGGCGGTGAGCGGCGTGAAGGGATCAGAGAGTTTACCGGAAATGTTACTGAAGTCGTAGTAGGCGATACCAAACTTCGCGGTGAGGTCGTCGGTAATTTTCCAGTCGATGCCGACTTGCGCGCCGGTGAGCCACTTGTCGGTGCTGGCGAATTTCGAGGGTTGGTTAGAGGCGAAGTTGAAGTCAGTGTTATAAACCGGGAAGTAACCGGCAGTGAAGAAAGTGGTGGCGCAGTCGGTAAGTTTCACCTTTCCACGGAGGGCGAGACCGTCGAAGCCGAGGTCGTCATCCCACTGCATTTCGGTGGCGAAGAAGGGATTGTCGAAACGCCCTAGCAGGAAGAGCAGTTCTTGGCCATCGCCTGGGCCATCGCCTGGGCCAGCGTCATAACTGAGGAAGGCGCGGTCGAGCCAGATGGCGTATTTCGAGAAATTTCCACCGGATGCGCCGAGTGATTGGTTAGGTGAAGTCGGCGAGTTAGACTCGCCGGTGGCGAGGCGGATGCCGCCATTGAAGCCATCGCCTAACATGATGTCGGTACCGAGCCGGACGCGGAGGCGAGTGCGCGTGCGATCCTGATCGACGTTGTGCTGCGGCGAGAACTGAGTGCCAGAAGTGTCGAAGGGAGTGGCGCTGGAGTTAAGGGCATTAAAGTTAGGGAATGCGCCGGTGGCGTCGTTTCCCTCGCCGAAGTAGGTGCCTTCATAACGGGTGCGGATGTCGCCGAAGGGGCGGAATTTCGAAGTCCAATCAGGGCCGGCCTTAGCGGCCCATTTTTCTTCGCGGGCGGTGGCCATGAGTTCCTGTTTGATCTGGTCGCGCATGTTATTTTTAACGACCTCCGGGATGTAGGTGACGCGCATGTCGTCAGGACCGGGCGCGGGCGGGAGGGCGGCGATGTCGGCTTGGGCGGCGGCATTTTGGGCCACGGCCACGGCGTCGGCCTGTGCTTGCTTGATCATTTCATCTGCCTCCTCGCGGGTCAGGATTTTTTTCTCAACCAAGCGATTGATGAGATTGACGGTGACGTTAGATGTGGGCGCGGCGGCGGCGGCGGCGGGCTTGGGTTCGGGAGGAAGATCGGTGACGAGCGGGGCGTCCGCCGTGGGATCGGGCGCGTCTGATAGTGGAGAAACTTCTTGGGCGCGGAGCAGGCTGGAGGCTCCGAGGAAGGCGGCGGCGAGGTAAGGACGAACGTGCGACATGGGAAAAATGGGGGTGGCTGCAAACGAGCCTATCAGGATTTGCGGGCGGCGATGCGCAGGGTGATGGGCATGGGCATACCGGCGGGCGGTGGCTCGGGAAGCTGGAGGCCGACGAGCACTTGATTGCGAATCGCTTGGTCCACGGAGGGATTTCCCGAACTACCGACGAGCACGGCTTTGGTGATGTTTCCGCCGGAGTCGGCCCAGATGCGGACTTGCAGGCTGAAGGTCGCCTTCTGGGTGCTGGCATTTCCCGCCAGGGCACTCTTGACGGTGGTCTGCACCTTCGCGGCGTAGTAGCCCCACTTGCTGCTAGGTTTGCGGGACGGACCGCCAATGCGATTGCCGCCACCGGGGCCGCCGGAAATGGCGGGATCTTTGCCGCTGCTGTTGGAGTCGATGCCTGACGGCGGGGCTTCGGGTGCGGGTGCCTCCGGCGGTGGTTCGTCGTCGGGGACTTCTTCCTGCTGGACCATGTCCTCGTCCTTCGGCGGTGGTGGCTCGACCTTCGGCGGGGGCGGTAAGGGTGGCGTCGGTGGGGGTGGCGGGGTGACCATCACAATCCGCTCTTCCGGCAGTGCCTTTTTAGGAGCTTTTCCACCTGAGTTCAGGAAGGAAACGATGCCCCCTAACAAGACCAGCGCGAGCATGATGCCGATGATGAGGCGGCTCTTGTCTGGCTTGCGAGTGGGTGGCTTGGCAGTCATGGGAATGGGCGGGTGAAGCGGTTATCCTAAAGAGGAAAATAAAACCGCAGATGAACGCAGATGAACGCAGATAATCAGAGAGGTGTATTGATTTGAGGTCTTACCCGTAGGGGTTAAGCTCAAGTTTTTAATAAGTTTCTTAAAATCAATGTTCATCTGCGGTTCAGTTCTCTTTCTGAAGTTATTTTTTCGGCGGCTGAGTCGCGAGGCCGATCTGGCTGATGCCGAGTCGGCCTAACACGTCGAGGACATCCATGATGCCTTGGTATTGGTTTTCGCCATTGCCACGGACCACGACCGGAAGATCCTTAGTGGTGGCTTTGATCTGGCCAAGTTTACTTTCTAACTCAGCGAGACTCACCACGCTGGCGTTTAACTTGATCACCCCCGCCGAGTCGATGGTGATGGCTTGAGTCTTGGGTTCCTCCATTTTCACGGAAGCCGCCTTGCTGGTGCTGGGAAGATTCACCTTCACCCCTTGCACCCCGGCGGTGGTCATGATGATGAAGATGAGTAACAGCACGAGGTAGAGGTCCACCATCGGAGTGACGTTGATGTCGTCGTAGCTTTTATCGTCGGCGGAGGCCATGAAGATTTGAGATCTGAAATTTTAAATTTGAGATTTACTGCCCGCCGGTGGGGGATTCCGACTCGTTAGGTGGGCGGTAGAACTCGGCCATCTTGGCGACGAACTCGTCGATGAATACTTGCATCAGCCCGAGCGAGTTTTTGATCCGGCCATTTAAATAACTGTAAATAAACAACGCAGGGATAGCGACGACGAGGCCGACGACGGTGGCTAACAACGCGGAGGCAATGCCCGGGGCGATGGAGTTTACATTCACTTCACCCGATTTCGCAATGATGGCGAAGGTGATCATCACGCCGACGACGGTGCCTAACAATCCGACGTAGGGACCACCGGCGATGCTGATGGTGAGATAGACTAGGCCGTCTGACAGGCGGTGGCTTTCGTGGACGAGACCGGCATCGAGGCTGGCGCGGATGGCCTGGATGGAGCGTCCAGATAAACCCTGCACGCAGTGGCCCTTGTCGAGGCGGTGGCGGATTTCCTCAGAGCCGATTTGATAGATATGGTAGAGCGGGGATTTACCAATGAGTGCTTGGTCGGATTCCTCAACCTCGCCGCCGAGGCTGCTGGTGTTAGACTCATCTCCGGGCTTGAGCGCGGTGAGGTCGGTGGAGAGAGACTTCCATTTATCGAGGAAGATCTTGGTGCCTTTTTCGATGGAGTTTAAATAGATAAACTTGCGGATGGCGACGGTCCAGCCGACGGCAATCATCAGGCCGCAGACGCCGATGGCGATCCAGCCGTCGAACATCATATTACCCGCAATATCGCCGAACAGCGAAAGGTGCTCCATGACTTTGCTTTGTTCCTTGGCATGACCCCCTTCGGGTTGACCTAGGACGAGAGTGCGCTGGGCGGCATCCGAGGTGCCTTGGTTGACGGAAACCAATTTCACCCAGCCGGCGGAGCGGGCGGTTTTTGAGAGCGTGAACTCATCTAACTCGCCGATGAATCCGCCGGCTGCACTCAGGAGCAGAAAGCTATCCATGGCGGGCAAAGCGGCGGCGAGCTTAGCGTAGGGTGCGCCGTTGACGAAGAGTTGCAGGCTCTGGCCATCCGCGACGAGGGCGAGATGAGTCCATGTGCTAACGGCCAGCGGCTGGCCGCTAGGGCTGCGGGCACCGGCTATTTCCACCACCGGGATGCCTTGGTCTAGCAGCAGCCGGAACGAGTTATTGCCCTCGCTGCGGCTCACAATTACAGCATTTCCCTGAAGCGCGGATGGCTTGATCCAGGTGGACAAGGTGAAGGTTTGGCCGGCCTGCCATTGCAGCGATGGCTTGGCGGGGATGACGACGGGCGCGGCTCCTAGCAGCCGCAAGCCACTGCCGATGATGGCACCTTCTGATGTCGTGCCGACCGTCTCGGCGGTGTTTGCATTGGCCGTGGCATCGGCGGGAGCTGCACCGAGTTCGCTGAAATGATAGACGAGAGCATAATCGGAATCGAAGGCATCCGCAGGCTTGGACGCAGCCACCATCGCGGGATCGGTATTGGCGAAATAGATATAGAAAGACTCCTTAGCAGCGGGTTTCACCTCGGGTAGTTTTACCCAAACGTATGCTTCATTGAGTATATTATCATACTTCTCGATTTGGTGCGGTAAGAGGGTCTTGCCATCGGTGGCTACGAAGCGGATGTCGCTACCGTCGGCACTGGCGGAGTTGAAGTTGAAATTGCCATCGAACAAGCGGACGAGCACCGACGCGCTGCCAGTGAGATCG
>JAYVEJ010000325.1:0-4983 GCA_043748885.1 Luteolibacter sp.
CCGCCTTCGACCACTACGCCGAGAACCGCGCCGAAGCCATCCGCCTGCTCACCCAAACCCGACCTCACTGCTGCCCCTAGCCCGCCAAATGTCCTGAGGGATTTCCCGGACGGCTTCCAACCGCAGGCTTCGAGTTATTAGGTTTTCCGTAATTTAGACTTCCAGAAATCTGGCGGAGAGTTGAGCCTGCGCCATGAAAATGCTCCTCGCGATCTCCGCAGCACTTGCGCTGAATTCTTGCAACACGTTGATCGGCTTGGGTCGTGACACCAAGCAGGGCTACCAGTGGACGAAGAGTAAATTCGAGGACAAGGGCAGTGAGCCGGAAGCTAGCGGTGCGCCGGTGTATTGATCCCGGCGGGAAGTTTCAGGTTTCGCATGGCGGGCGGCTCTGCTTCAATTTCCGCCGTGACCTTTGCCAGTAAAATCACCATCGCCCGGATTTGCCTAGTCCCCGTGTTCGCGATGCTGGCATTTTACTACGGTCATACGGTGAAAATCGGGCAACCGGTGGAAACCTTGCGCTGGTGGGCGCTTGGGATTTTTGTGACCGCCGCTAGCACCGATGGCGTGGATGGATGGGTCGCTCGGCGCTTCAATCAATGCTCGAAATTCGGCGCGTTCATCGATCCCATCGCGGATAAGGCGTTGCTGCTCACGGGGGTGATCACGCTGTCGCTCGTCGATTGGGGATCGCCGGGATGGCGGCTGCCGCTTTGGTTCGCGGCCATCGTTGTGGCGCGCGACTGCATCATCCTCGGTGGTATTCGCATCCTGTGGAACCATCGTCGCGAGGTCAGGTTCGCCCCGCATTGGTCAGGCAAGGTTTGCACGGTGACGCAGATGTTTGCGCTCGGCTGGGTGATGCTGCGAGTGACGGTGCTCCGCCCAGAAATCCCGTGTTTCGTGGCGGCGGTTTTTACGATTTGGTCGAGCGTGGCTTACATTCGGCAGGGGCAGGGGATTCTGCGCGGGATGAATGAATGAATGCCAAGGACAAAAATGTCTCTGCTCCTTACGTCGGCTGTTCGCCGCGGGCCATCACGACCTTGCCAGTGCGGACGGTCTCGATGATTTCAAACTGCGAGAACATGCTGATGGCGGCGTCGATCTTGGAAGAGTTTCCTGAGACGAGGGCGATCATCGAGGTGGGCGTGAAATCGACGGTCTTGCCGCCGAAGTGCTCGATGATCTGGAGTGCTTGAGTTTGTTGAGCTTCGTTCGCGAGGAACTTCACCATGATCATTTCCTTGACGACGGCGTCGAGGTCGTCGTGCTCGGAGCAATGGATCACGTCGATGAGCTTGCTGACCTGCATGATGATTTGCGAAAGCCCTTGCGGATCGCCGGAAATGCCGATGGTCATGCGGGAGAAATTCGCGTTGCGGCCTTCGGAAACGACGAGCGAGTCGATGTTGAAACCGCGGCGCGAGAAGACTTGGCAGATCCGCATGAGGACGCCGGGCTCGTTGCTGGCGAGGACGGAGAGCGTGTGGGTGGGGCCGCGGGAAAGCGCCGGGGTGGAGACGGAAGTGTCAGTGGTCACGAGGGTCTGGGGCATAGGAGAGGTTTGTTTTGAGGGTGAATCGGTCGGATCGGTCGGATCCGACCGATGGAATGGCATCACGTAGAACCAACGGGTTTCGCCATCTTGGTTTTCGGCGCTTCGGTGATCATATCCTCGAGCGCGGCACCGGCCGGGATCATCGGGAAAACGTTGTCGGTCTTGACGCACTCGGCGTGGATGAGGATGGGGCCGTCGTTGTAGGCGAGCGCTTTTTCGAGCTGCTTCGTCACGTCTGCCGGGCGCTTGATGTGGACGGACGGGATGCCATAGGCGCCGGCGAGTTTGCAGAAATCTGGGTTGCCGATGAGGTCCACGCCGGAGGTGCGGTCGTCATAGAAAAGCTCCTGCCATTGGCGGACCATGCCGAGGTAGTGGTTGTTGAGGACCACGATTTTGATCGGCAGCTTGTGAAGTGCGGCGGTGGCGAGCTCGAACAAGGTCATCTGGAATCCGCCGTCGCCGGAGATGGAAATGACCGTTTTATCAGGGCAGGCGAACTGCGCACCGATGGCTGCTGGGAAACCGAAACCCATCGTGCCCGCGCCGCCGGACGAGAGCCAGTGATAGGACTCGTGGTTCTTATAAAACTGCGCCGCCCACATCTGGTGCTGGCCGACGTCGGTCGAGACGATCGCCTTGCCGCCGGTGAGTTGGTAGAGTTCGTCGATGACTTGCTGCATCCGCAAGCCGCCCTGCTTCTTGTAGCTGAGCGGGAATTTCTTCTTGTAGCCGTCGAGTTTGGCAAGCCAATCGGTGGTTTCCAGCGGGCCGATTTTCTCGTTGATCTCGCTGAGCGCGGCCTTGGCGTCGCCGACGATTTCCACATGGGCGCGGACCATCTTGCCCATTTCCGCAGGGTCGATGTCGATGTGGATGATGCCCGCAGTGGCGCAGAATTTCGACGGTTGGCCGATGATCCGGTCATCGAAGCGCGAGCCGACGTTGATTAGCAAATCGCACTCGACCATCGCCTTGTTCGCGTAGGCGGTGCCGTGCATGCCGAGCATTCCAAGCGAGAGTGGATGGGTTTCCGGGAAAACGCCCTTGCCGAGAAGCGTGGTGGTTACCGGGCAATTGAGGGTTTCCGCCAAGTGCAGAAGTTCCGCCGCCGCGCGGGCGATCATGCAGCCTTGGCCGGCGAGGATCACCGGGCGTTTGGCCTTGGCGATCATTTCGGCCGCTTGCTTCACCGCTGACGCGGAAATCTTAAGTGAGACAGACGGATCGTAGCCGGGAAGGTTGAACGGCGGGTTCATTTCACCGGAGAACGGGCCTTGGGAAATGTCCTTCGGGACGTCGATGAGCACCGGACCGGGGCGGCCGGTGGTGGCGATGTAATAGGCCTCGCGGGCGATTCGTGGCAGCGAGTTGGTGTCCTTCACCAAGTAGTTGTGTTTCACCACCGGAATGGTGATGCCGAAAATGTCAGCTTCTTGGAACGCGTCTTTGCCGAGCATCCATGTCACCGTTTGGCCGGTGATCACCAGCATCGGCACGGAATCCATCATCGCCGTCATCAAGCCAGTGACGGTATTTCCCGCGCCAGGGCCGGAGGTCACCAGCACTGCGGCGGGACGACCGGTCGCACGCGCATAGCCGTCCGCCATGTGGACGGCACCTTGCTCATGGCGGACGAGGATGAACTTCATCTTGGTCTTGACCGTCTCGAGTGCGTCGAAAATCGGGATCGCCGCTCCGCCGGAGTAGCCGAAGATGTATTCAATACCCAAGTCATCGAGGGTCTTAATGAGCGCTTGTGCGCCGTCCATTTGGTTTTTGCTCATAGAAATACGGGTTGGAGGCGGATAAGTGCCTCAGTGGCGCGCCGATATCAACCGAAAATTACAAGTTTGTCGCCAAACTTGATGAAAGTTGTCTCACGCAATTCCAAACAATCGAGCTTTCACTCAAGTTTCTGAATTTTGCTCCCCCACTTCGCAACAAACATTTCACGCGGCATGATCTGCACTGCCTTCTCGTGGGTTGACCCGCGGCTGAAACATGCTAGCCATGGGCGCATGAAAACCATCACCGTGCGAGATGTGCGCCAGCGCTGGCCGGAAGCAGAACAAGCCCTGGAAACGGAGGGGGAAATCATCATCACCCGCGACGGCAAGCCGGTGGCACGGTTGTTGCCGGTGGAGCCTGAGAACGGCACAACAAGGAAGCATTTTGATCCCGAGGAAAACCGCCGGTGGCGGGAGGAAATGTGGGGTAAAGATAGCGGAATCGATACTTTGGCTCTTTTACAAGCGGATCGCGACGGGCGCGAGTTGCCATGATCTATATCGATACCAGCAGCTTGCTGAAGTTGGTGATCACCGACCGGCTATCGACATGGGTTGAATTGGCAATCGCCTCGGAGCCGATGGTTATCGTCTCATCACTCGGTGAATTGGAAGCAAGTGTGCAATTGCGCGCCTTAACGCGTGGCGGAATTCTCAGGCCCAACCGCGTGCAACAAGTTGGCGAGAAGCTTGCCCTCATTTTAAAATCCGCTCCATTCGTGATTCGGAGTTTGTCCGGAACGGTTTTCTCAAGCGCTGTCACTCAGCACGAGAAAGCAAAAACTCACTGCCGCTCGCTCGACCGCCTGCATCTTGCCGCGATGGAAGAGCTGCAAATTTCTCGCTTGATGACCCACGACGCGCGGCAGGCTGAGGCCGCGCGGGAACTCGGCTACGAGGTGATCTCGCCGGGGCTTTGAGCGCCGCGACTCGCCATGAAAAAAGGGACCGGCGGTGCGCGCCGATCCCTTACAAGCAGTCTGTCGGGATCAGGCCCGACGGCGTTTGAACAAGGCCAGCGCACCTAGGCAAGCCAAGGCGGCGGAGGCGGGTTCGGGCACCGCTTGGCCGGTGAAACTCAGGTTGTCGTAGAACGCACCGGACGGCAGAATGACCTTCGAAACATTGTTATAAGTGCCGCCGTCCGCCACCGAGAAGCCGGACACCGTTTGATCCAGCGCGATGAAGCCGATCAGCGAATCCGCAGCGTCGTAGAATAGGATGTTCGTGCCGAACGCGGGATTGCCGCCGGTTTGCGGAATGTTGCCGAAACTGCTGTTATCGAGAAACACCCCGAAACTGCTAAGATTCATCGCGCTGGCGAAAGTGAACATCACCGGGTTGTTGGTTCCATCCAGAGCCTTGCCGGAAATGGTCGGACCGTAGCCCGCCAGACTCGGGTCGAGGGCAACGGTCGAACCGACATCCGCCCGGAATCCGGGGACGGCTAATGGATCCCCATTGGCGTCCAGCGTTTCCCAATAGGCGTTCTGAATGATCACGAGAGTGCCCAAAGGCGTGCCGGAAGTCACAGTTAGATCGGGATTCTCAAAGTCGAAGGTCGTGATCCCGTGGACGAATGGAGCCAGCACCGCAGTGGTGGCGAGTGTGGTTAGAAGTGATTTCATA
>JAYVEJ010000326.1:0-4980 GCA_043748885.1 Luteolibacter sp.
GTGGAAGTCGGCGAACTTCATTTTCACGACCAGCGAGCGGATGACGCGGTCGGCATGGGACTTGGCAAGATCTTCTAGCAGACCCGCGATCATGCCGCGCAGCGGTGGGATGAGCGCGGGCAGGACTTGGATGTTTTCGGAAAAAGTCGTCTCGCTGCTCACCGACTTGCGGGTGCGGTCCGGGGTCACCGGGCGCTCGTCGATGCCGCGGCTCAGGTGCCACAGCTCGATGCCCCATTTGCCGAAGCGTTGGGAGAGTTCGATCTGGTCGAGCTGTTGGAGATCGGCGCAAGTTGCGATGCCGAGCGCGGTGAGTTTTTCCCGCATTTTCTGGCCGACTCCCCAGATCCTTCCGACCGGCAGAGCGGCCATGAATGCGGGAATTTCCTCGGCGGTCACTTGCATTTGGCCGTTCGGCTTGTGCCAGTCCGAGGCGATTTTGGCGATGAGCTTGTTCGCTGAAATTCCGGCGGAAGCGGTGAGGCAGGTTTCCTCAAAAATCTGCGCCCGGATCTCGCGGGCAATCGACTCGCCGCTGCTCTGAAGGTGGGAAACGTCGAGGTAGGCTTCATCAAGCGAGAGCGGCTCGATCAGCTCGGTGAAGCGGCCGAAGATGGCGCGGATCCTGGAACTAACGGCCCGATAGAGATCGAACTGGACGGGCACCAGAATGAGCTGCGGGCATAGCGCAAGTGCTTTAAAAACCGGCATCGCAGAGCGGCAGCCAAACTTCCTCGCCTCGTAGTTCGCGGTGGTGAGCACGCTGCGGCGGTCGCTGCCGGACACGCCCACAGGCTTGCCGCGCAAGGCGGGATTTTCCCGTTCCTCGATCGCGGCGTAGAAGCAGTCCATGTCGATGTGGATGATTTTTCTCAAAGTGGCGGGCGGGATTGTCGGGTGCTGGCGGAGGGAAGTTTTACCGGATAATTTCGGCGGGTGGTCTCCGGAACACTTCCTTTTTTGAACCACAGATAAACGGGATGCACGCAGATAAGAGGGATAAAGAGGCAGAGGTGGGCAAGAGAGCTGATGAAAATTGGAAACCTCATCTCTTATCCCTTCATTCATCTGCGTGCATCCCGTTCATCTGTGGTTGAAAGAATCCAAATGTCGATGTCCTGGGCGAGGGATCGAATCGGTTGGTCCTAAATGGAAATCACCTGCCGCCAGTACGGCTGGAGTGGCGAGCAAGCCGGCGGGTTTCTCAAGCGCATGAAGAACGACGTGCTGCGCTTCAAGCCCACCATCGCCACGACCTGTTATGGCATAAACGATTTCCGCTACGTGCCCTACGACGAGGTGATCGCCGCAGAGTTCCGGCAAAACCAAACCGCCGTGGTCGATGCCTTTCAGCAAATCGGTTGCCGCGTGGTCCTCGGCTCGACGGGCATCATCGACTCCGTGCCCGACTGGGTGAAGACTGCCAAGGGCACCCAGCAGGAACTCAATCTCGCCCTCTCGCGCTTTCGCAACATCGACGTAGAAATCGCCAAGGCCGAGGGTGTCGCCTTCGCTGACCTCTATCGACCGATGCTGTTAGCCGATCACGCCGCGAAGAAACTCCACGGTCCAGACTTCAAGGTTTCCGGGAAAGACGGCGTGCATCCCGCCATGGCGGGCCAGATCATTATGGCCTACGGATTTCTAAAAGGCATGGGCGTGGCTGGCGATCTCGGCATGATCACTTACGACGAGACCACCGGCAAAGCCACCGCCACGGACGGCCACGAGGTTCTAACTGCGGAAAACGGCACGATTACCCTCCGCAGCACGCGCCTGCCGTTTTGTCCTGGCCCCGGCGCGACCGACAAGAATGACTCGCTCCGCGCGGGCCTCGCGCTGGTGCCCTTCGACGATGAGTTGAATCGTTTCACCTTGCGCATCGCCTCGCCGCAATCCGCGTCCTACACGGTCACTTGGGGCGAGCAATCCCGCACTTACACCACCAAGGAGTTAGAAAACGGGATCAACCTCGCCAAGGATTTCGACAACAACCCGCTGGTGCCAGCCTTCAAAAAAATCTGGGATGCCGTTTCCAAAAAGCAGGATTACGAAACCCGCCAAATCAAGACGCTCGTCCACGGTCCCGAAGGTGCCGCCGACCTCGAAGCCACCTTCGCGCTCACGGAAAAAGCCCGCGCCCCGTTGGCAAACGCGATCCTCGCCGCGAAGCAAGCGACTGAGCACGAAATCACGGTGGCCGCGCTGAAGTAAGTCATCTAACACCCCAAGGAGGGGCGATCTCCGAATCGCCCCGCCAATGACTGGCCGATGGCAAAGAGCCTCCGCTCACCTCATCGACTCACCATTGGCTCGGCGGATCGGAGTCCGCCACTCCTTGGTGAGTGGCCGCCCTCCGGAAATTTCCGCCTTTGCCTGCGCGGGGGATTCCTTCAGAAACCCGGCATGTCGATTTTTGAAAAGGCCCGCGAGCTAGCGGTGATCAATTCTTCCACCTCGGTCATCGGGTGGGATCAGGAAACTTACTTGCCACCCGCCGCTGCCCATCATCGCGCCGACCAGCTTGCTTGGCTGTCCTCGCGGGCGCACGAGCTCGCGACTTCCGATGCTTGGAAAAAGGATCTCGAAACCGCTGAGGCAGCAAATCCCGGCACCGATTCGAAGCTCACCGCCAACCTGCGCGAATTCCGCCGCGAGTTCGACCGCGCGACGAAATTGCCGGTCGAGTTAGTCGCCCGCGACTCGGTGGCCAGCTCCTTGGCCAAGCACGCGTGGGCCGCTGCCCGCGAGCGCTCGGACTTTTCCAGCTTCGCGCCGCACTTGGAAACCTTGCTCGGGATCGCCCGCGAAAAGGCCGATCTCTGGGGCTACGCCAGTGAACCTTACGATGCGCTGCTAGACGGTTACGAGCGCGCCACCAGCACCGCCGCCGTTGCCAGTTTGTTCGATGCGATGCGTCCGGCTGTTCGGGAAATTGCAGCGACTGCCGTGGAGAAATCCGCGTCGCGTGCGCCAAGTTTACCGCTAGGCCCCTACCCCATAGCCGCCCAACAGCAATTCAACGCCCGGGTCGCAGAAGCGATCGGCTTCGACTTCAATGCGGGCCGGATCGACACCACGACGCATCCATTTTGCACCACGCTCGGCCCGCGCGACGTGCGTCTAACGACTCGCTACATGGAAGCAGATTTCACGTCGTCGCTGTTCGGGGTGCTGCATGAGGCGGGCCATGGGCTCTACGAACAAGGTCTGCCCGCCGATGATTTCGGCCTGCCATCCGGCTGCGCAGTTTCGCTGGGCATCCACGAATCCCAGTCGCGGCTGTGGGAAAATCATGTGGGCCGGTCGCGGGCGTTCTGGCAGAAATGGTATCCTACGGCGCAGGAAACGTTCCCGCAGTTAGGTGAATTTCCGTTGGAAAAATTCCTCAACTATCTCTGGCGAGCCGAGTTCTCGCCGATCCGCGTGGAGGCGGATGAAGCCACCTATGATTTGCATATTCTCCTCCGCTTCGAGCTGGAGCGGCGGATGGTGAGCGGCGATCTAGCAGTCGCCGATGTGCCTGCGGCCTGGAACGAAAGTTTCCGCGAGCTGCTTGGATTCGCACCGGAGGATGATCGTCACGGCTGCTTGCAAGACATCCATTGGTCGATGGGCGGGCTCGGATATTTCGCCACCTACACGCTTGGAAATATCAACTCTGCCCAGCTTTTCGCCGCTGCTAGAAATGACACAAGCGTCGCCTCCGCCATCGACTGCGCCAACTACCTTCCGCTGCTAGATTGGTTGCAAAAGTCCGTCCACGCCCACGGTGCCACGCTCGATCCCGCCGAACTTATCCGTCAGGCGACCGGCAGCCCACCCTCGACAGATGCTTATCTAGCGCACTTAAAATCCCGCTACCTCTGAATCCCGGAGATTCGGAAACTGTGTACCGCTTCACCTGACTATCACCCGCCAGCAGTCTTCTGGCTAGTTTCTCCAAGAATTGGAATCACTGGTAAACGGACTCCTTCTCGCCGCGACCAAGATCGCCCGAGAGTTCGATAACATCCCCGGCCACGCCGAGATCGAACTGGCGACTCAGGAGGCACTCGCCCACGCCGCCCGACTTTTCCATCCTACCAAGGGTGACTTCACCGCCCGCGCCATCGGTGTCGCGCCCTGTGCCATTAACGAGATCATCCACGCCCGCCGTTCCATCACACCCGCCATGGCCATCCGCTTTGGAGCCTTCTTCGGCCAATCTGCGGAATTCTGGCACGGCATCCATGTCGAGTGCGACTTCCGCGCCCTGGCCAAAGACCAGCAAAAACTCACCGCCCACATTCAACCCGCTATCACCATCGCCCGTGCTTCCTGAAGTGGCTGTCGCGTCCCGCCGCTGTCCGCTGCGGGAGGTGCCTCGCCTTCCGTCGTCTGCCCCCCAAACTGACGCTTACCCGCCTCAACCATATTCAAGGAGTGTGAGAGTGTTGCCCAGCTTCATCCTCTTACCGAAATGCCGCCCTTCTGAACTCTTAATGGGATCCTGGGGTTTCCGCGGCGGTGATGAAGTTAGGGCAAGATCCAGATGAGGTGGTGCGCGGTTTGAGTGCTCGTTTGATCGGAGAAAGAAAGAAGAGCGGCTTATGCCACCGGACTTTCTCTTTTTATTGGCAGGTGGGCGAGACCTCCACGCTCCCTGCTGGCCCGTGGCGCGATCCGGGTGATCGGCGCGACGACGGTCCGGGAATACCGCTAGACCATCGAAAAGGAGGGCGCACCAAGGCTGCAAACTCCTCTGCACCGATCCAGACATGAGCCTCGAAGAATTCCTCCAAGCCTCCCTCGGGCGCTGGGGCATTGAAGTCAACTTCCACGAGGAAAAAAACCTCGTCGGCACCGGCACCTCCAACCAGCACCTGCCCGCAATCACCGTCGCCGGCTATGCATTCCTGTGGGTCGCCGCGCTGCTGGCCCGTAGGGAGAGCCAGCCCCTCGCCCTCCTCCGTCCGCCCAAATGGCGCAAAGCCCCCC
>JAYVEJ010000327.1:0-1821 GCA_043748885.1 Luteolibacter sp.
TACCAATGACTGTTCGGGCTACACTCCTCTTGCCGGGATGACAATACGAAGTCCCGATGGCCTTACGCAATGCAAGTTACTCTCTGCCTTTATCCGACCGGTGGGCGGTTGCCGCTCGCATGGTAACATTATCTAAAATATTACAGTGAAATGTTACCATGCGAGGACTGACCCCTACTGATATTCCAGCTTGTCACCAAGTGAGACATCCGCGCCCTTATAGACCTCTGTCACCACTGCACGCTTAATGAGGCGACCCTTGGGAAATTCGCTGTTCGGACTGATCCATTGCTGCTCGTAAATGCAAATATCAACGATCACTCTGTTCTCGTTGATGCTGGCCTTTAGCTTCACATCCGCTTCTTCTGGTGTCATCCCCGAAAGTCGCGAAAGCGAGACCAACAGGAGGAATAATTGTAACAGGTTCTTCATTTGATTCTTAGCGAACGTTAGATGTGCGCCCACCGGCGCGAATGAAAAGAAATTGAATTGAATTTGAAAAGCTAATGGCCGGTTGGTGCGTCACGACTTGTTGGCCTTTGTTATTCCTTCTTACGGCCGTTGGCCACGGTGAGACCTACCCCGATCCGCTTCGCTGGATCAAGCTGCCATGTCTGCCATCGGTATAGGATCCGATTCTTGATGTGACCATCCTCTCCAAAATGCGCCAATACAGTCGTTCCGTCGTCAGAGATGGCACCCAAGTCGTGAACCCACCACCGGTGATCTGGAATAAGATTCCCGTCTCCGGGCCAAAAGCTCCGGAAATCAAGTTGACCCTGCAACGCCATCACGCGAATCAAACGGGAATAGTTACCCTTTCGCCAGATCGCGAAGAGGTCGCATGATCCAGTGTCGCTTGTTACGGCTTGGCGGACGAACTCAGGTGCCTTCACCGAATGGAGAATCTTGCCATCCGCACCAACGAACTCAGTCGCATCTCCATTCATATGAAGGCTCAGGGTTAGTCCCTTCCCAAGCTCCCACTCCGAGACTCCATCCAGATTGTCCTTGAAGTCTTCCGATTGGGGACCGACTCGAATATTGCGTAACTTTGGCGCTTCCTCGCCAACTGCTAGTCCGTGGGTGATTGAGATTACTAGTACTGCAATGGCGAAAGTGATCGGCAAGTTCATGGTTCTGATTTTTTGGCCAACAGTGTATTGGTTCAGTGCTGCAGACTAGAGATTTGGATAGCTCCGGCAAGCGTCAACGTAACAGATTTTATTCAGTTGATGCTTAGAGAGATCTGGCTTTGCCTAGGATGCTGTGATTTCTCGGATGGGGTGGAAGTTGGAAGACCGGTGACAACCGATATCGAGTTCCGCGCATTGGGAATTTTTGGAACATGGAGAAGTTAGGATGAACGAAAGGTCGGTGAGAGGGCCGCGATAAACCGGCTTTGAACATCGAACATCGCACGCCCAACATCGAACATTGAAGTGAAGAAAATGAAGAGTCTTCGCGGCCTGAGAGGTTTTAGCTTTAGCTTATGGGTAGTCGGCCCCGACTTCGGCGGCTTCGAGGGCGGCGACGGCAGAGTTGTCGCGGCGCTCGATGACGATGTCGCCTAGCAGGTCGCTTTGGCGGACGATGTTTCGGGTTCTCGCATGGTAACATTTTCTAAAAAATCACGAAAAATGTTACCGGACGAGAACCCGCGCCACTGACCCCAGCCACTCGATTTCACCCCGCGCCTCGTGGAAACAGACTGGCTAGTCGGCCACTTCAAGCCGACGGCGATGATGGATCTATCCGATGGCTTGGCGAAGGATCTTCCGCGTCTAGCAGTCGCCTCCGGCTGCGGCTGTAAAATCCATT
>JAYVEJ010000328.1:0-4975 GCA_043748885.1 Luteolibacter sp.
GTTGTCCGGGCGTCCCCGCCCGGATAAGAGATGCGAGAGGCGGGACGCCTCTCGCAACGGTCTGGCGCGAGACGCGCCAGCCACTTTCATGCCCGAGCATTTCCACAAGTCCTTATGCGAGGCGGGATAAATCCCGCGGTCCGTTCTTCACATTTCCAACAGCAACCGGGTGGGACTTTCTAGGCAGTCCTTGATGCGGATCAGGAAGGTGACGGCTTCCTTGCCATCGACTAACCGGTGGTCGTAGCTGAGGGCGAGATACATCATCGGGCGGATGACGACTTGTCCATTCAGCGCGACTGGGCGCTGCTGGATGGTGTGCATGCCGAGGATGCCACTTTGCGGCGGATTGAGGATGGGCGTGCTGAGTAGCGAGCCATAGGTTCCGCCGTTAGAGATGGTGAACACCCCGCCAGTTAGATCTTCGAGCGTGATCTTGCCGTCCTTGGCTTTCTTGGCGTAGTCGAGGATGTCTTTCTCGATCTGGGCGAAGGATTTCTGATCCACGTCGCGGAGGATGGGAACCATCAGCCCTTTGTCCGTGCCGATGGCGACGCCGATGTCGTAGAAATGGTTTTCAATGATGTCGGTGCCGTCGATGCGGCCATTCACCGATGGCACGTCTTTGAGAGCTTGGGCGACGGCTTTGACGAAGAACGACATGAAGCCGAGTTTCACGCCGTGCTTTTTCATAAAGTCGTCTTGCACCTGCTTGCGAAGGTCCATCACGGAGGTCATGTCCACCTCGTTGAAGGTCGTTAGAATGGCGGCGGTTTGCTGGGCATTGACGAGATGCGTGGCGATCTTGCGGCGCAGCATCGACATCTTCTTCCGGGTGGTCCGGCCATCGCTAACAACCTCAGTCGAGGCCCGCTCGGCGGGTGCGGATGGCGCGTTGAAATCGGGTTTCAGCGGGGCTGGAACTGCGGGCGGGACGACCGTTAGAGCAGGAGCCGCCACTGGCTTCTGCGGTGCGGCAGCAGGGGCAGTGACCGCGCTCGAAGTGGCGCTGGTATCGATGGTGGCGATGACGGCACCAATGGAAACTTCCTCGCCTTCGGGTGTGAGGATTTTCAAACGACCCGCAGCGGGCGCTTCGAGTTCGTTGGAGACCTTGTCGGTTTCAAGCGTGACTAACACTTCACCTTGGACGACTTGCTCGCCGTCGTTCTTGCGCCATTTCGCGACATTTGCAGAAGTGATCGACTCCCCGGCAGCGGGGACTTTGAGTTCGATGACCCCGCCACTAACAGGCGCTGGCACGGGCGCGGCGGCAGGTGCTTGCACGACCGGCGCAGCGGTGGCGGTGGTGGCCGCAGCAGCGATTTCCCCGGTGATGCGGGCGATGACGGTGCCGATGGAAACTTCCTCGCCTTCGCCGACGAGAATTTCGAGCGTGCCAGCGGCGGGGGCTTCGAGTTCGTTAGAAACCTTGTCGGTTTCGAGGGTGACGAGGATGTCGCCCTTTTGGACGGGATCGCCGTTTTTCTTGTGCCAGCGCGCGACATTGGCGGAGGTGATGGATTCGCCGGCGGCGGGGACTTTGACGTCGAGTGACATGGATGAGGCGTGGTGAGAGTTAGAGGAAAACGATTCGATGTTAGACTTCGAAGGCTTGGGTCAGCAGTGCCTTTTGTTCGCGGTAGTGCATCGCCTTGGAACCGGCGGCGGGACTGGAAGCAGTCCCCCGCCCGGCGTAGCGGATTTTTCCGCCGACGGCGCGTTCGAGGCGCGGGAAAATGTAGGACCAAGCGCCCATGTTGAGCGGCTCTTCTTGGCACCAGACGAACTGCGTGGCGTTAGAAAACTGGCTGATGATGGCAGCGACCATCTCGCGGTGGAACGGATAAAGCTGCTCGATGCGGATGATGGCGGCGTCCTCAATGGCCTTTTCCTGACGATGCGCCATGAGGTCGTAGTAAACTTTTCCGCTGCAAAAAATGATGCGGCTCACCGCGGCGGGATTCGCGAAAACTTTGGTGTCCGGCAGAATTTCCTGGAAGCAGGAGCCTTCGAGGAAATCGGATTCCTGAGAGACGGCTTCGGGGCGACCGAGCAAGCTTTTAGGCGTCATCAAGACCAGCGGCTTGCGGAATTCCCGGTGCTTCTGGCGGCGCAGCGCGTGGAAATACTGGGCGGGAGTGGTGAAGTTCCCAACGATTAGATTTTTCTCCGCGCAGAGCTGGAGGAAGCGCTCGAGGCGGGCGCTGGAGTGTTCCGGCCCCATGCCTTCGTAGCCGTGCGGCAGCAACATGACGAGGTCGCTCGGGGTCTGCCATTTGGACTCAGCGGAGGAAATGAATTGGTCGATGATGACTTGGGCACCATTTGAGAAATCCCCGAACTGGGCTTCCCACAGCGTCAGCATGGTGGGGTAGGAAAGCGAGTAGCCGTAGTCGAAGCCGAGGACCGCGAACTCGGATAGAAACGAGTTATGCACGCAAAATTTCGCCTGCGCTGGACCCAGATTTTCCAGAGGGATGTAGCGCTCCCGCGTCTCGTAATCGTAGAACACGGCGTGCCGCTGGGAGAAGGTGCCGCGGCGGCAATCTTGGCCTGATAGACGGACGGGAGTGCCCTCTAGCAGCAGCGAGCCGAACGCCAGTGACTCGGCAAACGCCCAGTCGATCGGGCCACCGCTGGCCAGCGCCTCGACCCGGCGTGGGATGAAACGCTTCTCCAGCGTCGGGTTCAAATGGAACTCTGACGGCACGCTGGTGAGTACGCTGCCGATCTGTTGGAAAGTCGCGCGGCTGATACCAGTCGCCACCGGAGCGTGGGTGTAATGTGGCTGATCGATGCCAGTGGAGCCGCTGAACGCAGTGCGATCGCCCACTTCTTGGAGCTCGAGCATTTTCTGATAGCCAGCCTCGAACTTGTCCCAAATCGCCTGTTCCAGCGCGGTGACATCGGCTAGAGAAATCACGTTTTCGGCGACGAGCTGCTCCTTGTAAATTTTCCCAAACGTCGGACGATCCGCGATTTTTTTAGCGACGATCGGCTGAGTGAAAGCCGCCTGATCCGCCTCGTTGTGGCCTTGGCGACGGTAGCAATACATGTCGAGCACGATGTCGCGACCGAATTTCTGGCGGAACTCGAGGGCGAAGAGCGAGGCCCAGTAGAGTTCCATCGGCTCCTCGCCATTCACATGGAGGATCGGCGCTTCGATCATTTTCGCCACGTCAGTCGCATAGGCGGACGAGCGGGCATCGGCCGGCGCGGTGGTGAAACCGATCTGATTGTTGATGATCAGATGAATGGTGCCGCCAGTGCGGTAGCCTTTAAGCTGAGAGAGATTGAGCACTTCCGCGACCGAGCCTTGGCCGGCGAATGCGGCGTCGCCATGCAGCAAAATGGGCAGCACTTGCTTGCGGTCGATTTCCCCGCCGCTGAGGTCATTGAGGACGCGCTGGCGGGCGCGGGCCTTGCCCTCGACGATGGAATTCACGGCCTCCAAGTGGCTTGGATTTGCCGCGAGGCTGATGCGGACCTTGCCGTCTGATAGGTCGCGGATGCTTTCGTAGCCGAGGTGGTATTTCACATCGCCATCGCCAGCAACCGTCTCCGGTTCATAGGTTGGGGTAAATTCGTAGAGCAGAGTGGTGAGGGATTTCCTAACGAAATTGGCCAGCACATTCAGCCGCCCGCGGTGGGACATGCCCATTTCGATCTCCTTGACGCCCTGCGACGGGCAGGCTTCGAGGATCGCGTTGAGGATGATCATCACGCCCTCGCCGCCTTCGTTAGAGAACCGCTTCTCGCCGAGGAATCGCTTGCCGATGAAGTTCTCAAACGCCTCCGACTCCAGCACCCAGCATAGCGAGTTGAGTTTCTTCGCCGGGCTTTCATCCAGTCGCACCGCGTGGGTTTCTATCCGTTCGCGCACCCAGTGGCGGACGCTGGTGTTGTGGATGTGCATGAACTCGAAGCCGATCTTGCCTGAGTAAGTCGTCTCCAGAGCCGCCACCATGTCGCGGAGTTTCATCTTGTCGCCGTGGCGGAAAAACGAGTTCCACACCTCGCGGTCGAGGTCGGCGGCGGTCAGCCCGAATTGCTCGATCTTGAGCCGCGGATTGCGTTCTGGAGCGTCCAGCGGATTGATCCCAGCCTGGGTGTGGCCAAGCGTCCGGTAGTTGTAAATTAAGCTAACCACCTTGCCGAAGAACGCCAGATCGGCATCGGACGCTGGTGCGGCCGCTTGGCTAACAGCAGCCTCCTCCTTGCGTTTCACCTGCGCCGATCCCAGCTCAAAGCCCTCGAAGAACGCGGCCCACGTCGTATCGACCGACTTCGGGTCTTCGCACCATTGGCTGTATTTTTGTTCCAGTAAATCTGCGTTCTGTCGCGGCGAAACCGAAGAGTTCATGAGAAATGGGTAAAATGAAGTGGCGAGCCCGGAAATTTCCCGCTTGGCCCGCCACGCGCGGCACTTCATTAAGGGGCCAGCACCACCGCGTCAACCGCGCAAGCGTGAATTTCACCCATCTGCGGAACCCGCCGAACTCATGATCGAAGTCAGCCAACTCACCAAGCGCTACGCCCGCCACGAAGCGGTCCGCGACATCTCATTTTCCGTGGCTCGCGGCGAAATCGTCGGCTTCCTCGGCCCGAACGGCGCGGGCAAAACGACCACCTTGCGGATGCTCACCGGCTACCTGCCACCCACTTCCGGCACCGCCACCATCGCCGGTTACGACATTTTCCGCCAATCCATCGACGCCCGCCGCAAGATCGGCTACATGCCAGAAAATGTCCCGCTCTACGAAGACATGCGGGTCAGGGAATACCTCAAATTCCGCGCCCAGCTCAAGGGTCTCGGCAATCGCGACACCCGCCGCCGCGTCGGTGAAGTCATCGACACATGCGGCCTGACCGACGTCCGCCGCAAGATGATCAAGACCTTGTCCAAAGGCTACCGCCAGCGCGTCGGCCTAGCAGATGCGCTCGTCCACGATCCCGAATTGCTAATCCTCGA
>JAYVEJ010000329.1:0-4967 GCA_043748885.1 Luteolibacter sp.
ACCGCGAGCCTCGCGGGCAACAGCATGGCGCTCTCCGCCAACGGCACCAGCCTGCCGCAGTTGAACCAGAACAGTGCAAGTGCAGTGGGCGTTTCCAACCATTTAACTTTCGCCGCCAACACCACCCTCGGTGGCAGCGGCGCGGGAGCACTTACGCTATCCGGCATCATCTCCGGCGGCGGCGCCCTCACCAAAACCACCAGCGGAAATCTCACCCTCTCCGGCGTGAATACTTACACTGCCGGCACCACGGTGAGCAGCGGCACGCTCACGCTTGCGAGTAAGAATGGGCTTGGCGCTGGCGCTATAACATTAGCTGCGGGCACCACCTTCCAACAATCTACTTTCGAAGGTAACAGCCCGACCGGAGCGTTGCCCAATGCGCTCGTGTTGAGCGGCAGTGGTTATGTGACCATCAACGAGCCATTCGGCCAAAAGGACGTTTGGTTGAGTCAATTGGTTTCAGGGAGCGGCGGACTTTCGGTTCAGGGCGGCGGCAGATCGCTTACACTCACTGGTAACAATACTTTCAGTGGCGGAGTCAAACTCACTAACGCTGACAACAGAATCCAGATTTCACATCTCAACGCGCTGGGGACCGGGACATTCCGCACCGAGCGCACACTTGCTGGCTCCGAAGGTAAACTGACACCGCTTGCCAATCTATCAAGCGGCGCGGGTGTGCCGAATGCGGTCGATATCGCGACTGGAGCGTGCCTCAATGTCTTTGCCGACGGCACCAACCACTTGTTGCTCTCCGGCCCGATCACCAGCGCAGTGGGCATTGGCAGTTTATATAAACTCGGCACCGCTACGCTGACTCTATCCGGCGTGAATACCTATACCGGCACCACCACCGTTGCTGCCGGGATACTTGCTTGCAACAGCGCCACTGCGCTCGGACAAGGGCCACTGGCCATCACCAGTGGCAAATTAACATTATCATTTGTCGGCACCCGCCAAGTGGCATCATTGTCGCTCGGCGGTGCCGCGCAGCCAAATGGCAGCTACGGCTCCACCGCTTCGCCTGCGACGAATAAGAATGATACCTACTTTTCCGGCACCGGCACCGTGACCGTCGGCCCGGTAGCTACGACCACCAGCGTGGCGAGCAATCTCAACCCCGCCACGGTGGGTGCTGCCGTGACCTTCACCGCCGCCGTGTCCGGCAGCACGCCGACAGGCAACGTGTCATTCTACAATGGTGCAACGCTGATAGGCAGCAGTGCATTGAATGGCTCATTTCAAGCCAGCCTTACCACCAGCAGCTTGGCGGGCGGAAGTTATGCCATTACTGCCACCTATGCAGGAAATGCAAATAACACCACCAGCACTTCCTCTGCACTGAGCCAAGTGATCACCCTGCCTTCTTACGAATCTTGGGCCTCGGACTCCGCCCAAGGGCTGACTGCGGGCGTGAACAACGGACCTGCGGATGATCCGGACAAAGACGGCATCCCTAACCTGATTGAATTCGCGCTGGGCGGCGCGCCGATGGTTTCCTCGCAATCCAATCTGCCCGCCCTGACGAAATCGGCAGGGGGATGGGTGTTCGAGTATGACCGTGGCGACTTGTCTCTATCACCCGCTACCACTCAGGTTGTGGAGTATGGCAGCAACCTGATAGGCTGGACTCCGGTGACGATTCCCACGACCAGCGGCGGCAACGTGACCATCACTCCTGGCAGTCCTTCCGATCATGTGAGCGTAGCCATTCCGGTCGGCGGAACCCAGACCTTCGTGCGCCTCAAGGTTAGTAAATAATCCGTCCAATTTTAGAACTCAACAATCGTGTCATTTCCCATCATTCTCCGCCTTGGCGTTGCACCATTTTTCAACAACGATATTCGGCAATGGCTGCGACTATGTGCCGTCGTAATTTCCAGTTCTTCGGTTCTTCACGCCGATGCGGCAGGTGGGTATCCGTTGGCGGGGGCTGATGAAGCCACGCCATCGCGCAGTCATTATTTTTCATGGATTGATAACACCAATGAAGGGTCGACCGAGCACCAGACCATGGCGAATCTAAATTTCTTCAAATGGCTTCATGATGACTATGGAATGGATCTGGATATCTATGCGCTGGATGCCGGTGCGATTGATACTCCCGGTGGCTACGGCAGCATGGAGTCCGAGCGGTTTAAGAAACAATTTCCCAATGGCTTCGGCCCGCTAGCGGAGAAGGCGAAATCATTCGGTTGTCGTCTCGGCGTCTGGCTAGGACCCGATGGCTTTGGTGACACTCCAGAACAGGAGAAGGCACGCACTGAGATGTTAGTTAAACTCTGCCGGGATTATAACTTCCACCTCTTTAAGGTCGATGCCGTCTGCGGCCAATTGCGTCCGGAGAAGCAAGATGCTTTTGTGCGAATGCTCAAGGAATGCCGGAAATTTGCGCCTGATTTGATTGTCTTAAATCACCGGCTCGATCTGGGAGAAGGGGAGGCCCACACCACCACTCACCTCTGGGCGGGTGAGGCATACATCGACGTCTGGCGCGGCAATGAGGGGACAGGGATCCACAACCGCGTCGGTGCCATCGCACTCGGGGTGCCGGTCGATGGGAATACCGGCAAGCCACAACGGCTATTGGAAGACCATGGAGTGTGTCTCTCGTCCGGCCTGAATTTTTGGGAAGATGATCTAGTGCTTCAGGCACTCTCTCGCAATTTAATTCTCGCTCCAGAGGTCTATGGTAGCCCGTGGTTTCTGCGAGATGATGAGTTCCCCAAGCTGGCGCGGATCTATAATCTCACGCGCCACTATCGTGACATCCTTCCTAACGGGATGATGCTGGATGAAAAGACTTATGGTCCTAAATCCGTCTCGCGCGGCAACGATAAAACCCGAATTGTGACTCTCCAAAATACCACTTGGAATCCGGTGATCTATAAAGTCACGCTGGATGAAAGCATTGGCATACGCGGCAATGGCCCATTCGAAGTCCGCCGCCTGCACCCTGCGGAATCTATCATCGGCAGCTATAAGAAAGGTGAAAGTGTAAACATCACTGTGCTGCCGTTCCGCAGTCATGCGCTAATTGTTTCCAGCGAGCCATCCCGCGAGTTAGGAGTGGCCGGTTGTGCCTATGAAGTCGTCCGGGATGTGCCCGGCAAACCTGCAACGATCAAGCTGCTAGGAATGCCCGGCACGACTGCGAAAATCACCCTGCCTCCCCAGCCGCGTAAGTTTACTAAAGCCAGTCTCGACGGCCAACCGGCGGACGATCTCATCGCCGGGAAAACCCTAGAAGTTGCATTTCCAGGGACGCCGCTGAAGCAAGCATTTCATCGCAAGTTAGGTGATCTCAAATCCGTGGATGTGCCCAAGGATGCCGAGTCGCTTTATGAAGCGACCTGCTACGCAGCAGATAACAATGCGATGGAAATCCGGTCGATTGAGCGCTCCGGCCCCACCGCCATTCCTCAGGTGCGGGCTAGCCGTGATGAGTTCCTCGGCCAAGCACTCATGGTGGAACGAGGCGTCTGGGATCGCTACCTTTTTGATAACAATCCCAATACGTATTACCGCCTTTCGCAGGGTGCCATTTGGGGCGGTGCCTTCCGCATCGACATGGGCAAGCCCACACCGATCAACCAATGGGTGATGCGGAATGTGGACAATGAATTCCAACCAAAGGAAGCGTTTGTCTCAGTGGATTTGAAAAATTGGACCGCCGTGCCGCTGCGGATTGAGCCTGAGAATCCGGGCGAAGCCAGCGTCTTGAAAGATAGCTATTCCGGCACCAAAAAGTTTGAAACTATTAAGTTGAACCGCATCACCATCGACTTACCTGCCACCTCCCAGACGGTGCGCTATCTCAAAATCCCGGGTAAGGCAGTCAACGTCGGCGAAGTGAGCGGCTCCTATCGAAGTAAAGCGTTAGATCGTAGCGGGTGGCGTGCGACTAACCTCTTTGCGGACTACGCCAAAGCACCCGCGAAGCGTGCTTGGAGTGTTTCGTTCCGCCTAGATGAGGCGGCCAAGGACTCCTATCTAGTGATCCCCTGCAATGGCAAACACGGTCGCGATGGAGCCTACGCCTCGCTACGGATTAATGGAGGCGCAGTCGGTGCCCCGCAACGTGCGAAGAGTTATCCTTCTAATACATGGGACACTGGCAACAGTCGCCCAGATGATAACTTCAGTTACTTCTTTCCGGTCACTCCAGACATGATCGGAAAAACCATCGACGCGGTGGTGATGCAATTCGAGTCCGAGGGAAATCCAAAGATTCCACTCGGTGAATTCACCTCTGAGGTTTGGATCACCGCCTATCCGATTCCCTATGTCGCGAAACAACTGATCTTGGATGACTCATGATAAACCCAGTGCTGACTCGTGCAGCGCTTTTGCTGGCTTTCCTAGTGGCATTCCCGTCAATGGGACTCGCCTACTCACCGAACCCCACCGGATTGAACCAAGGGATCGTGCTGCCAGATTTAGTGAAAAAACAGCAAGCAGCAATTGACGCCGCACTCGGCAACGCGATGAATTGGGCCTAAACTTATGCCGCCTATTCTGCGAACATCCATGCCTGAACTGGTCGCCGCGAATCTTCGCAAGGCGTTGCAAGAAGGTCGCTGGAGCGGGAACTTGCCCGGCGTGGCGCGGCTGGCGGTGGAGCTGGATGTCTCGCTGCACACGATTCGGCACGCGCTGCGCTTGTTGGAAAGCGAGGGCTTGTTAGGGGCACGCGGGCTGGGCCGCAGCCGCAGCATCATCCCGAATGAGGTGACCGGAAGCCCGCTGCGCTTGGGCATCCTGCTGCACGATGCGCGTCCCTACGGCCAGCCCAAATCGACGCCGTTGTTTCCTCGGCCTATCCTTCTAACGATCCAACATGTCTTGGAGGCGGCGGGACATGAAGTGTTTTTCGCCCGACAATCTCAAGTCGATCTTCAGCATGATAGCGGGCGCATCAGCAATCATATTGCAGAAACTCCCGCCGCCGCCTGGTTGGTGGA
>JAYVEJ010000330.1:0-1813 GCA_043748885.1 Luteolibacter sp.
ATGAAATTTCCTGACGACAGCCCCGCGGAAATAGAAGTGAAACTCTCTCGAATTTGGCTCCATGCAAGACCCTGACTTTATCTCGCTGTTCGTCGCCCCACTCGAAAAAACGGGTATTCGCTATATGATCACAGGCTCAGTCGCCAGTTCGATTTACGGTGAACCGCGCAACACACTCGACATCGATCTGGTCGTCCTTCCCGATCCGGGCCAAGTTCAGCATTTCCCTAACTTATTTCACGATGACGAATACTACCTTCCTCCCACGGCAGTCATCGCCATCGAATCCCGGCGTGAGGTCAACGGCCATTTCAACATCATTCATCACCAGACCGGCCTCAAAGCCGACATCTATCTTTCCAGAAACCACCCGTGCCTTGAGTGGGCGCTCGCACACACCCGACGAATCCAAACAGCTTCCTGTGAAATCAACATCGCACCGCCCGAATATGTGATTCTCCACAAACTTGGATTTTTCAAAGAATCTGGGCACCAGCGCCACCTCAGGGATATCGCAGGCATTGTCGAACAACAGGACGTAGATAATACTTATCTCATTCAGCAGGTCGCATCTCTCAACTTAACCTCCGAGTGGCAGGCTGCCTTGGCACTTGTGTCATCCTAAATCCCTCTTCCTTTCAACATTTCAGTTTTCAGCATTTATATAATATGGACCTCCTCCGCTTCTCCACCGCCGGCTCTGTCGATGACGGCAAATCCACCCTCATCGGACGCCTTCTTTACGATTCAAAATCCATCTTCGAAGATCAGCTCGAAGCCATGGAAGAATCTTCCCGCCGCCGTGGCGATGAAAACGTCAACCTTGCACTGCTAACTGACGGACTCAAGGCCGAGCGTGAACAAGGCATCACCATCGACGTCGCCTACCGTTATTTCGCCACTCCCAAACGCAAGTTCATCATTGCCGACACGCCGGGCCATATCCAATACACCCGCAACATGGTGACCGGCGCTTCTACCGCGAACCTTGCTATTATATTAATCGACGCGCGCAAGGGTGTGATCGAGCAAACCAAACGCCATAGTTTCATCGCCAACTTGCTGCGTATTCAACACCTCGTCGTCGCAGTGAACAAGATGGACCTCGTCGATTACTCGGAAGAAATATATAACAAAATCGTCCAAGATTTCCGCGACTTCGCCTCACGCCTCGACAACATCGTTGAGATCACTGCCATCCCCATTTCCGCGCTCAATGGCGATAACGTGGTCGATAAGTCCGAGCACATGCCATGGTATCAAGGCCCGACGTTTCTCTATCACCTCGAGAATGTTTACGTCGGCGGCGAGGAAAACCATGTGGACGCCCGCTTCCCCGTGCAATGGGTGATCCGCCCGATGAGCGACGAGTGGCACGACTTCCGCGGCTACGCCGGGCGCGTCGCCGGTGGCGTGTTCAAACCGGGCGATGAAGTCACGGTGCTGCCATCTGGTTTCACCACCCGCATCAAGGCAATCCATAGTCCAGACGGAGAACTCAAAGAAGCATTCGCTCCGCAATCGGTATGCCTAACACTCACCGAGGAAATCGATATCTCGCGCGGCGACACTTTGGTAAAATCCAACAATCCTCCCAGTGTCTCGCAAGATCTCGAAGCAATGATTTGTTGGTTCTCCAACAAGCCAATGCCACCGAATGCCAAGTTAGTGATTCGCCATACCACTCAGGAAACCAAAGCCATCATCACCGAGGTCAAATATCATGTGGATATCAACACTCTGCATAAGATCGAAGGCGTGACCGGATTCGCCATGAATGACATTGGCCGCATTTCCCTGCGCACCGCCGTGC
>JAYVEJ010000331.1:0-4959 GCA_043748885.1 Luteolibacter sp.
TTCCGCCGCTGGCTGGTTTCCAGTGCCGATCCCGCCGCTGCCACCAGCCGGGATTTCGTCACCAACGCGTGGACGGGGAAAACCATCGAACTCGTCGGCAATGGTTCACTCGGTGCCACTGCCACTGTCGGTGCCAAGGCGACCGCCGGGCTGGTGCCGGTTTCCAAGAACGGCAAGGTTCAAGGTTCGTATGCGTGGCATGTGTCCGACGAGTCGGCTAAAGCCCGCATCAATCTTTACCGCGATCCCAGCAAGAATGCGACCTTGGCGCAAAAACGCGCTCTGCTTGCGGGTCATCGGCCGGATCCATCTGTTATGAAAGGTGCCGACGGCACTTCACCGTCTTACCTGCCCACCGACTTGACCACAGCCGCGTTCGCGCTTGCCCAGGACAAATCCGGCAAGATTGTTGACCTCGATCAAGTGGAGCTGCTCGATCTGGCGAAGGGCAAGACCAAGCAGTTCCGCAATGACGTGACGCCCTATTCGCTGGGTCTGATGACCGACGTCCGCCGCGGCGGCCTCAAGCAGGATTTGTCGTCGGTTTTCGAAATGAGCGATGCAACCGTTACGAAGCTGCCAGATGAGTTCAAAGTCAGTGCTACGGTTTCAAAGAAACTGTATCAAACGACGCAAGGGATCATCGACAATTCCGACCCGTATTGGAGTAATTTGTCAGGCTACTACAACTCCTTCCGAAGCATCACCACGCCCGACACCAAGCCGACTCTTGCATTACCGGCCACGGCGGCTTCGTTGACGGCGAATAAAGTGCCCCAAACTTACTTGCCGGGTCCGGTCATCGCCAAAGTGGAGATGGTGTTTAGCTTGGTGACCCGCGAAGTAGCTTCAACTTACCTCGGGCAGTATGGTCCTACTGCGGAGATGAATAAGTTCGATGACACAGTAAATTTTATTTTCACCCCACAGATCACGCTGCATAACCCTTACAACGTGAATGTTTCATTCCACAAGATGGCGGTCACGATCATCAATGTCCCAGTCGCTTTCAGGTTCACCCTGGTAACCCCAGAGAAAGGGGCGCAATCACAAAGCGTCGTCCCTGGGAATTTCGAGTCTTTGAACGAATGGACTCAAGATACTAATGTTGCAGGCGATAAAAAGTTTGTCCTTCAAATCGCGAACTGGAGCGATCAGATCCCCGGAAACATGAATATCGTAGCTCCAATTGTCATGAAGCCCGGCGAAGTTATAGTATGTACGCCCTATCTCAATCCGGCCGGGAACTTTTTGAAAGACAGTAGGTCGGGGTCCACCAACGACGTTTTTGATTGGCAAAATAAGCTCACCTCCACAGGCACAAGCTCAGGCTCAGGCTCAGGCGTTAAAATGAAACCAGGCTTCACCCCTGGCCTCGGCTTCGAGAACAACGGCAGCACCCCATCCTGCAAATCCTCTTCGGATATATTAGGTGGATTTACCAACTGGTGGATGCTGATGATCCGCGATCCAAAAAGAAATAGGACACCTATTCAGCCTCAAATGGACGACACCAAACCTTCCCCTGGTCATCCCGTTGACAAGTATTTTGTCGAATTTCAAGTGCAACGGCCGAAGTGGTGGACCGGCAGGCCGGGAACGACAGCCCCGACAGACGCGGCTCCCTTCTTTGAGGTGGGTGCCACGCTCCAGAGCACCGCAAACAGTAACGCTATCAATTACGCTCAACTAAAATTCGATTACACCAACGACACCAAGCTCAAAGCATTTTTCAATAACAGAACTTACCGCTGTCCTGCCGACCCTAACGACTTCTTAACTGGGGACCAAACTTTTGTCTCGGCAACAACCTCAATTAGCGCCCAAGCTAAAGTGCTGCCGTTTGCCGTTTTTTCAGCTTACGCACGCACCACCAACGGCGGGGTGTATGAGACGGGCAAACGGACCAAAACAGGTTCCGATTCTCCGCAAACCAATTTGCTGAAAGACGGGCGCTTGGCGGGCAAACCCTTCCTCTTCCACAATCCATCGCGTGCGGTCGTCACTATGAACTTGGCCACGGATAAGCCCGGCATTCAGCCCTATGAAACCAACCTACAGCCGTTTGTAAGTAGGGGAGATTACGAGAACTACATGAACGTGGATGGTAACAGAGTTCCAGCCCTCACCGGAAATACGACCGGCCGGGGCATCAAATCCGGGAGTTACCTCGAATTACCAACAGGTCCCATGCAGACCATTGCCGACTTCCGCCGTTCGAACGCTCTAACCTCATCCTATCAACCGCATTTCGTGCAACCCGTCGGCAATTCTCTACTCCACCCGCTGATGTCCGCGAACAAGGTGATCGAAAGCAATTCCGACATATCGACCACCCCTCTGCTCGACCATTCGGTGTTGGCCAACCACGCCCTCTATGATCGCTTCTATTTCTCGACCTTCGCGACCCGCGGCACGGATAAGCCGGACAAGGTATTCGAGCAGTTCATGAATGGCACTGCGCCGCTGGCATCGCAGTCCTTCCAGCCCTATCTGCCCGCCGGCACGACCGCAGCCACCGCCAAAGCGGATCTCTTCGCTGCGGGCAAACCAAAGGACAACGCTTACCAGACAGCCGCCGAATACCAGATGGTCCAAGGTCCGTTCAACGTCAACTCGACGAGCGTCCAGGCATGGAAAGCCGTGCTGGCGTCCATGAACAAGAGCGACGTCGTCACTCTTTGGGCGAAGAATGTTCTGCTGGAAACCAAGACCAGTCCTGGAGTCCCAATCCTCGCCATGTCGTTACTCAATGGTGGCCTGACCGGTGGCACGGTGGATTCGACCAAGATCGACGACGTAAAGACCAACGACTGGAACGGCTACCATGAACTCAGTGATGCCCAACTTACAACTTTGGCGACGGAAATCGTGAAGCAGGTGCGCCTTCGCGGGCCGTTCCTGTCCATGTCGGAATTTGTGAATCGCCAGATTGGCACGGAATCCGACCTCTCCCTGACTGGAGCGTTGGAAAAAGCCATTGCCGACTCGAAGCTCAATGAGGGCTTCATGAATATGAATAAGCCAGATCCAAAAGTTACCGAACTCACGGCGAGCGATTTCAGCGATGCCACCCTGTATAACTACAAAACGCTCGCCGCTACCCTCGGCAATCCCGCTGCCGGTGCCCCCGGCTGGATCTCGCAAGGTGACCTGCTGCGGATTCTCGAACCGGCCGCCACCGTGCGCTCGGACACCTTCGTCATCCGAGTCTGCGGGGAAGCACAAGATGCCAGTGGCAAGGTCACCGCCCGCGCCTTTGCGGAGGCCGTGGTGCAGCGGGTGCCCGAATATGTTGACCCGGTGGACCGCCCGTCGTTGAATGCCTACGACATTGCGGTGCCCGCCGCAGTACCCTCCACCGCCGCCGTTGCTAACAAGACTTTCGGACGACGCATGAACGTGGTGTCCTTCCGGTGGTTGTCCAGCAATGAAATCTGATTCACATGATCTTTAAAAACTCCCTTTGCCTCCTCACCCTGTTGTGGCTGCCCGTGGTGGCCCATGCCCAACAAAACGAAACCGCCGCGCCGATCCAGATTCGTGCGGTGCTGCACGATCCGGTCAATCCCACCGCCGCGCTGTTCTTGAGTGATCAAGCCGGTGGCATCGTCAAGTTGGAGTTCCGGCCGCAAGACCTGTCCGCGCCGCAATTGACGCTCCCCGTCAATGGCTCGCTGGTGCTTTATGATAAGGTTGACGTCGATCCCAAGAAACCCGAAGCGAGTCTGGCAGCCAGTTGCAAGATCCCTCCCAACACCAAGCGCGGAGTCGTCGTCGTGTTGCCCAGCCCGGCTGGCGCGAAACCCGCTTACCGGATGGTGTTCATTGATGATTCCGCCAAGGCATTTCCCCAAGGTGAATCCCGAGTGCTCACCCTGCTGCCGGTGGAGGCCGCCATCGAAGCCGGCGAGCACAAACTGCCGATTCACCCAGGCCAAATCGCCAATCTCCCACCCGTCAAGAAGGTCAATGAATACAACATGGCGCAGACGAATTTCTATTACAAACAAGGTGAAGCCTGGACCGTGTTCACCGAGCGGCAATTGCAGTTTCTCGACGGTTTCCGGCGGATCTTCATCGTCCATGTCACCCCGGGAGCACTCCAGCCGACGGTCACCACCATCGTCGATACCGCTACACCCTAACCGCTAGGGTGACGGTGGCATTGTCGCTGACGAAATGGAGGATTTTAATAATCCACAGTTCGTCCACTAGTCTCATTTTGAAATTCCTACATTCCATGAAGCCACTGCGGACTTGTTTTCTCCTCTCCTGTTGGTCAATTCCTGCCGTTGCCGAGCAGGTAAACTGGGTCGATCAAGGCAAGCAGGCATTTTCCACTTGGGGCTGTGCCGAGTGTCATGTAAGCAACAAAGACGATCTATCCATCAAAACCGGACCCTCGCTCTACAATCTGTTTCTCACCACCGCCCGCAACCGCGAGGTGATGATTCCCGCGACGGGGAAGAATGGTACCATCAAGGCGGACCACGACTATTTCATCAACTCGGTGCGAAATCCGGCTGATAATCTCGCCATCGCCGAGACCGGCAATACCAAGGGAGTCAACTATCCCGCTATCATGCCGCGCTTCATGCCGCAGATGGTTTCTGACTATGAACTGGAGTTGATCTGGCACTACCTCCGCCATGCCGCAGACGAGTCCCAGAACGGGCCAAGTGTGGTGATGGGTGAAAAGCAAATCGCCGTGAAGACAGCGAATCCATTAGATAATCCCACTGAAGTGGTTGTCACCAAGCGGCCACGGGTGTTTCGCGCACCGTTGTTGCATTCCAGTGGGCGCGCCATCCATGTGGGATTGCCTAGTGGAATGAATTATACATTTGACCCACGCTTCCTTTCCGTCCGCAGCGTTTGGAGTGGGGGATTTCTCAATCTGGCCAAGGAACAAAAAGGCCGCAGCACTCCCGGCTCCGAGCATGGACAGGATTCCCA
>JAYVEJ010000332.1:0-1808 GCA_043748885.1 Luteolibacter sp.
TTGAAGAAAAGGTATCTTCTCAACAGCGAAAACGTTGATCGAGAGTATTGTTAAGAAGGAGATAGAGCGCATGATTTTGGCGGTCATTCAATCGGTAGCCCTCCAGTATCAAACGAGTAAGCAGCCGCCCCTGAATACATCGTTTTGTTGTTCTCGGAAAGACGTCGGCCTGCACTAAAGCCCGTCCACATCTGCAACATTCCATTCGTCGAATTGTTGGTCCATGTCCAGCGGTCATTGAATATGTCAATTCGACCATTCGGAACCGTAGCGCGGAAAGCGGGACCTCCCGGCATGGGATTTCTCAGAGCATTCGCCGATAGCCATTCACCCACATTAGCTCCTAATCCCGGATCCTCAGCAACCACTTGAAAATTCAGCAACCACGCGGCAATATTATTCAGCCAATTATATCCCGTCCGAGGTTGGAGAAACCAACCATTTGTTGCGAATGAAGTGTATGAACTCTGAACAACGTCACGCTGCTCCCTTAGAAGACGGTTAGCATCATTGATCGTGGCTTGATTAGTGCTCTCAATACCATCGGATAATGTGAACCACGCATCAAAATCTGTGGCATCATCATTTTGCGTCTCCACCCACTTCAAAGCCCATCTACCGCTCGCCATGTAGGCTCGGTGCGCCCATCCCATGTCGTCATAAATCTTCTTCTGCCCGCCAAGAAGTAAGCCTCTGACCATTATGTGAGTGGCCGTGCCATACGCTTGGAACGGGACAGCATCCTGCACTTGTGCCCATGTCGTCAAATCACTCATCCCCGCGTAGATGGGCGAGGCAGCAGTTTTCGCCATTCCCGCCCACATGAATTTTTCGGGCATCTGTTTGAACAATTGCTGATAGTAATAGTAGATTGCCTGAACCCTAAGCACGTTGTCGCTGGCTGGTGGGCTTGACGAGCTGGTGTTCCGGAATCCATTTCCGGGATGATACAACGCGACATCGACCTCGGTTCCGCTTTTCACCTTGGTCTGGAGGCGGATCTGATAGCGGACTTCTTCCTGCCACTGGGCGACGGATTTGTGTGTCTCCACTTTGAAAGTTTGCTCATACTTTACGTCGATGGTGCCTTTTTGTAAACGCCATTCGAGGGTGATCTGGCCGGGGCGCACGCCTTCCATGTAGAATTCTGCGCCATCGGGGATAGTTGAACTTGCGCCGTAAACTCCTTCGTTAGGCCGCAGATTCACGCCCGCTGAGACGAGGTTTACGGGCTGCAAAGTTTGGAAATCATACGGCGAAATTCCATAATAGCCGCCACTCCATTTAGCGTAGAAGCGGATTTGGCCGCTTTCCTTGTAGTCAGTCTCGTCGTCGATCTTGTCAATTTTGCGGATGGTGACATTTGCCCCGTCCCAGAAGTCGTCGTCTAACTGATTTGGATTCACGCCAAACCAGCCTTTGTGCATGTCGTCGGTGACTTTCTCGTCGTTGGCAAACAAGCCGTCGAGGTGGGCACGGCTGGCATTGAGGGCGATCTGCGTATTTCCAGATCCGGTCTTCTGATCCACGCCCGGAATGTCATCACAATCTGGAATCGCGTAGCCGGTTGCCGGATCGATTCTTCCTTCGTCGAAATCCGAGTTCACGGCGAGCACCTCTGGCGCTACCTCCACCGGGAGGAGGGACACCTCAGCACTTTTTCCCTCGCTTTCATCTACGATTGGAGCTTTAAACTCAAACCAGTCGGATAACATTCTGCCTTTTGGGAATTGGACTGTAAACGGTTCCACGGTGATGACACCGGTATAGTCATAGGTAAAATAGTTACTGTTCTCAATGACTTTTAG
>JAYVEJ010000333.1:0-1808 GCA_043748885.1 Luteolibacter sp.
ACTTGACGTTGGGCGCGAGGGCGGCGGCGGAGAGCTCGAAGCGGACTTGGTCGTTGCCTTTACCGGTGGCTCCGTGGGCGATGGCATCGGCCCCTTCGGCGAGGGCGACCTTGATCATGTCGTGAGTGATGCAGGGGCGGGCGATGGAGGTGCCTAGCAGATAGCGGCCTTCATAGATGGCACCCGCTTGGATCATCGGGAAAATGTAGTTGGCGGCGAAGTCTTCCTTGAGGTCGCCGATGAAGCACTTGGAAGCACCGGTGGAGAGGGCTTTGGCTTCGAGGCCGTCGAGTTCGTCGCCCTGGCCGACGTCGGCGCAGTAGGCGATGATTTCAGCGTTGTACTTGGCCTTGAGCCAGAGCAGGAGGACGGAGGTATCAAGACCCCCGGAATAGGCGACGACGATTTTCATGAGGGCGGGAGGCAAACATGAAGAGGAAAAGCTGAAAAGCGGAAAAGCTGAAAAGCGGAAAGGGATAGGCGCTGATTTGTGGCAATGATTGAACGGGCTGCCTGATAGTTACTTTTCGTGATTGCCGGGCTGGGCATTTTTTTCACAGTCTCCGGCACTTCGAAATCATGGAAGAACGTTACGAAATCCGCGGAAAAATTGGCCAAGGCGGCCTGGGAGCGGTTTACCGGGGATATGACACACGGATGAATCGCGAAGTGGCGATCAAACGCATTTCCATCGCCAACGACGATCCGGCGCTCAAGGAAGAATCGACGCGGCAATTGATCAAGGAGGCGGGTGCGCTGGCCTCGCTCCAGCACCCGCATATCGTGACGATTTACGACGTGGGGGCGGACGAAGACGGCCCTTACGTGGTGATGGAATTGATCAGCGGCAAGACGCTGGACGAGCTGATCGAGCGGGCGCCGCTGACCTGGCCGGACTTCCGCGAGCTGGCCTTGCAGACTCAGGAAGCGTTGATCGCGGCGCAAGAACTCAACCTGATTCACAGCGATATCAAGCCTTCTAACTTGATGCTCACTTGGCTGCCGTCGGGGAAATTCCAGATGAAAATCGTGGATTTCGGGTTGGCGACGTTGACTCAATCGCAGTCGCTGGAGGAGTTGCAGGAAATCGAGGCGGTTTTCGGTTCGATCTATTTCATGGCTCCCGAGCAGTTCGAGCGGGTGCCGCTGGATGCCCGGACGGACATGTATGCGATGGGCTGCGTTTACTATCAGGCGCTAACAGGCACCTATCCTTTCAAGGGCGAAACCGGCCACGAGGTGATGGTTTCCCACCTCCACCACACGGTCATCCCGATCCAGGAAGTGCGCTCGGACATTCCAATCTGGGCCTGTGACTGGATCATGTGGCAGATCAACCGGCAGGCGGCGGATCGCCCGGATTCGGCCCGCCACTCGCTCCAGGTTTTCCTGCAAAACGATAAAAATCCGGCACCCACCATGAGTCTCGGACGGGCGGCGCCGGTGGTGCCAGTCGGTCCGCGGGCGCGGCTGGCGATTCCGGGAGCACCGTCGGCAGCACCGAGTCGGCCGATCCTCGATCCGCGAATGGCGCCGCCGGGATATGTGCCGCCTGAGCCGGAGCCGATTGCGGAGCCGGTGAAAATTCCTGATCCGCCGCGGACGACCACGGCACCGCAACCTTTGCTACCGCCGGAGGGATCGAAACCCAGCATTCACACGGGTTCCCACGACCTTCCGTCCGCCGTGACCACCGCCTACTCGACTCCCACGGCGCCACTCAACCAGACGGCGAAAGTCCTTCAGTCGAAGCATTTCCCGCTGCCGCAAAAGCGCAAAACGGGCATCGGATTCAAAATCGCGATGGT
>JAYVEJ010000334.1:0-1805 GCA_043748885.1 Luteolibacter sp.
GAAATGGCTGCATGATCAAGTCGCCAGCACCACCGCCCAAATCTCGATTAACAACGCCGCGCTCGCCACGGCGCAGGGCGATGCGAAGACGACCTTGGAAATCAAAGCCAAGTCGCTCCAGCGCGACCTCGACAAATGGAATTTCCGGCTTTCCCTCGGCGATTATTTCAAGATCGGCGATCCCAAGGACATCCCCGGCGATCTGGTCTGGAAAGATGGTATGGACCAGCAAGAAGTTGGCGATCCCAAGGCTCAAAAAGGCGGGGCGCTCCGCCGGTATTTCGAAATGATGAGCTTCCCGCCGACGATCCGTCCGATCGGAGAGAATGCCAGCAGCGGTTTCCGCGGCGATCTTTACGACTTTATCGACATCCCTCTAATCAATCGTCATCCCGGCACGATGAAGGACATTCCGGGTGTTGCCAAAGAGTGGGCGACCTCTGCGGACGGCCGCACCGTCTTCATGCGTCTCGATCCGGAGGCCACCTACTCGAACGGAGAGCGGGTCAAGGCACGCGATATCCACACCGCGATTTACGTCCACGTTTCGGACAATCTCGTGGACCCCTATCCCAAGCAGTTCTTCCGTGAAACCTACGCCCAAGTGACCACTTACGGAGATGACATACTGGCGGTGACTCTGCCGGAAGCCCAGGTCGACGCCACCGGAACCGTTGGCACGCTCGTTCCTTACTCGGAAAAATTCTACGCCGAATACGGCCCCGACTATAAGGACCGCTATCAATGGCGATTTCCTCCGACCACCGGAGCGTACGAAGTGAAGCCCGAGGATATCGTCAAAGGCGTGTCCATCACCCAAAGCCGCGTCAAAAATTGGTGGGCCAAGGATCGCAAGTATTACCGCTACCGCTTCAACCCCGACAAACTGGTCCACGTGCTGGTGCGTGACGAATCGAAAGCCTTCGAACTTTTTCGCGCGGGAGAACTCGACAGTTTCATCATGTCCATCCCGCAGGTCTGGTATGAGAAATCGGAAATCCCGCCGATTTACGACGGCTACATCGAGCGAACCACGTGCTACAACCGCTATCCAAAATTCCCCCGCGGGTTCTACCTGAACACCATCAAGCCGCCTCTCAACGACAAGAAAGTCCGCATCGGCATCAGCCAGGCGATGAACTTCCAGAAAGTCATCGAAGTGCTGTTCCGCGGTGACTACACGCGGCTAAACGCTTTCAATGCAGGCTTCGGAATCTACAGCGATCCCTCGATCCGCGCGCGGCCCTACTCCATCGAGTCTGCCCGCGCCTCTTTCCGGGAAGCGGGTTACACCACCGAGGGCAAAGATGGAATCCTCATGAAACCGGACGGCACCCGGCTCTCGGCAGCCGCCAGCTACCAATCCTATCCGCTCGCCGATCAGATATTCGCCATCCTTGCCGAAGATGCCAAAGCCTGCGGGTTTGAACTGCGGCTCGATGGCTTGGAAGGAGCGGTGTTCTGGAAAAAGTTCAGCCAGAAGCAAACCGAGATGGCGATGGCGAACTTCCACACGACTCCCCCCACTCCCGCCTTTTACGAATACCTCCATTCCTCCGCCGCCTTCGACGACAAGGGAAGCCCGAAACCCGATACCAACAACTACTTCTGCTGGGCACGGCCTGACACCGACATCCTTTGTGATCAATCCCGCAACGCCCGCACCGAGGAAGAACTCCGCGACGCCTGCTGGAAACTCCAGCGGATCATGCACGACGAGGCGCTTTTCATTCCCAACTACGCCGTTGAATTCAAACGCATCGGCACCTGGCGCTGGGTCCGCTGGCCGGATACGGAAACCACCC
>JAYVEJ010000335.1:0-12640 GCA_043748885.1 Luteolibacter sp.
TCGCGTTCTAACCAAGTGCCGCTGCGAGGCGTTTCCGCCGTGCATCCGGAAGTCCGCGATGTTGAGCGCGACATGCTGGAACTTTTTCCCAGCGGAATCGAGCCGTGCATAGAACTCGCCATCCATCACATAACAGAAATCTTCGCGCAGTCGGTAGCCTTGTGCGATGATCGTTGAGTTACGATAAAACGCTGCGGTCGATGGCACATAACAATGGTGATGGATATGTATCAACTTGGACCATCTCGGCACC
Source organism: Luteolibacter sp. (assembly GCA_043748885.1). Taxonomy (GTDB): domain Bacteria; phylum Verrucomicrobiota; class Verrucomicrobiia; order Verrucomicrobiales; family Akkermansiaceae; genus Luteolibacter. Next base: position 254 of record JAYVEJ010000335.1, read on the forward strand.
TTCATATGACGGGTCAGGCTACCGGATTTGTCGATGAAATCATAGTCACCATAAACCACGTCCGCGTTCGATAGCTTTAACTCAACCAGAACCTTAGCGAGTGCGCCGGGTTTCAGTCGGTCATCTGCATTGAGCCAAATCACCCAATCACCCTGCGCCCGCTCGAACCCTTTGTTGATCGCGGCGGACATTCCCGAATCTTTTTCCTGCGACCATACAACACTTGGATAGTTTGCAACGATCTCCGCGCTGTCATCCGTCGAACCGCCGTCGAAGACGAGATGCTCCAAGCTCACTTCCGATTGGTTTGCCACACTCGACAAGCAATCCTCCAGGAAGTGCCCATAATTCAAACTCGGGGTGATGATGGTGAAATCCATAACGTGTGTTAGGTGCTAGCATTCCGCAGCGCGATTACCTGCGCCGCGACCTCGTCCGCGTGCAATGCTTTCCCCCAGCTTTTCGAGATCGCGTCCGGATCCCGCTGCCCGTGGTCCCAGCACGCGAGTTCATCCTGCAATGTTTGGAGGTGAGCTTGGACATTGTAAAAATCTGATAGTCGGCCGGAATCCTTGGAAACAAACCACTCGAAGCTCGCCATCGAGACTGAGCGCCCGGCCACCACCGAGCAGCCGCAACATAATGCCTCGCCCGCTGCAATGCCGAAGCTTTCATAGGCCGACGGGCTGTAAAAAACCTGTGAGTCTTGGAGCACTCGAGCAAGCTGCTCGCGATCCAGCCTCCCTCTGAGATGGGCCCGGTCCTGCATTCCGTTGCCAAGCGAGCGATGCCAATTCAGCAACTCCGGGGTGCATGTTCCTATAATTTCCACCCGGACATTCCTGTCATTCTCCATGAGTTGTCGGAGAACCGCTTGCATCAATCTCGGTCGCTTTTGCAGGGAGTCATGCCAGCGGCCGACGCAAACCACCTGCCGGGACTTTCGAATCGTGGAGGGATTGTAGTTAAACTCGGGTTCCACCGGGTGAGGTAGAAACACCACGCGTTTTGCTAACTCATCGCCACCATAGATTCGGCATAACTTTCGGTAGTGCTCCGCCGCAGCGGGCGATACACAGGCGATTAGATTGCCCTGCTTCAGATGGTAGGCCCGCAGTGGATCAACTGCTAACAATCCAATCGTCAGTCCGCGCGCCACCAGTTTTAAGAATGAAGGCCAGTTGGCGGCCATGATCCGTTGTTCCTCCAGCCAGCCGCAGAATCCGGCGAGCGGGCTAATCAATCCACTGTTGTCTTGGTTGAGCACCAGAAAAATTCCCGCCTCATGAATAGCCGCCGCCACTTTTCTATATTTAGGACTGCCCCAAGCATAGAGTACCACTCCGTCGAGGTGATGACTCTTCCACCACTCGGCAGATTCGAGATTGATATAATCCGTCCGGATTAAATCCGCTTCGTCACCCGCCTGCCGTTCACCGGGCATCACCGCGTGGGACTCGCAGCCGAGTCCTTGAAAGCCACGACACATCAAGCCACTGTCGCGAGCAAAAAAATCCGGTCCGCCTCCAAAGGCGACCGGCGTGCAGGTGAACCAGCGCATTGGAGTTCGGTTATATAATGTTAGTGGTTTCTCGGAACCACTGCCCGCCCCAGCCAAGAAGCGCGAAGAATACATACATCAGTCCGAAGCGGTCGGTCATGAACGAGAAATCAGGATGGCCGTTGATTGCGCTGGATAACAACACCACACACAGCATCGGCGTCAGCGTGACGAGCGTGCAGCCACGGAAAAATGCAGTCATCAGCTCATCGCTGCGATTGGCTAACAACCGCCACGCGCACAAAATCGCCGCGAGCAGAGTCGCTCCGATCATCGCCCAGCTCGCCCCCGGCAAGGCATGATCCACGCCCGCGAGTTTCTGCTTCGACATCAGCGGCGTGAACCCGCCCGGATCGTTGAGATAAAAGGGCAGGGTGATGGCCGCTACGGTCAAAACCACCAGTGTGGCGGCGGCGAGCGCCTTGCGAAATCCCGCGATGCGCCAGACGACCGCGCCGAAAAGCGGTGCAAGCAGCAGGAAGTTCGCGCGGGACGCGAGTGCCACTCCTAACAATATGCAACTCAGCCACCGACTCCACTCCGATGCTGACGGATTCGACCACCGATTCAATGCTAACAGCGAAAAGACGGCGACGAAGATTCCGTTGGCGATCAGATCTCCGCCGGAGATAAATTCATATTGCGCGGCGGGTGACAGCGCCAGCGGGATGGCAAGCAGACATAGTGGGAGGGCATGGTCCTTGAACAAGCGGACGGCGCAGAGAAGGAACACCGTAAGCCAGAACCAATTCTGATAGGCACTGTTTCCAAGCGCGACGAAAGGGGCTGCTAGCAGGATAGAACCTGGCAGGACCGACAGTGGCCCAGCCTCGCTGCCGGGCGGGTAGTAGGGGGTTTTTCCATGCGCCACGCGGCTTACCGCAAGGTTCAGACCCTGGTCGCGATCACTGCTTTTCCCCGGACCCCTGCGGTCTTCGATGGGATAGCCGATGGCAAAAATGATCGCGAGTCCGACTAGCACCATGGCTCTTAACACCCGGAAATGGCGGCGGCACCAAGGCGCGCAGCGGGTGCTGAATTTCCTGATGAAGAACACCACGCTGACCACCGCGATCCCATAAGCGGCCAACCCTGCGAGACCCGTGTATTTCTGGACAAACCCGGCCGATGGAAATGCCAACAGCAGCGCGAGCACGAGCCAACTGCGGGTCGGTCCGCCGGCCGCGGACGGTTCTATGGGTATTCCAGTTAGCGTTGCCATAGGATGTGCAGATGGCGGCTGATGGGACTTGCGACCAGGAAATTATAGATGTTCCAACAAACGGGAACGCCGAAGAAAAGCAGATACCAGTCTCTAGCGGGTAACCACGCGATGAGTTGCCTCAGTCTCGTTTTTTCAAAAATCGAGGCGACGCACGACTCCAGCCAGCGTGGTGCCCTGCGATCCAGGGTGTGGAGCATCATCGAACTTGCGACCCACAAAAAGAGCCAGCGACCGTAGTCGAATCCGAGGAGGAACAGCGGTGAGATGAAAGCCAACTGCGCGAACAGGATGGCCGTCACCTTGGTTTTTGTTTCCAAGGCGGGGGCGGCGTGGCGGTCCGTGAAAAGAACCATCAGCAAGAACGAAACCGCGAACACGAAGAGCCATGCTAACGGCTGATAGAAACCGGAGGTCAACATGGTCACCGCCACCGAGAGTCCTTGTTGTGAAGTCCAGCCCAGGGCTTCGATCGCCGCGGAAGGCGCTTCTAAATGAGGATTTGCGGGATCGATGGCCCGCCATAAAGGGAGCCATGAATCATTCACTGCTTCGGCGATCGCGGGCGTCCCGTGATGGACCGAGGCCAGTGCAAAACAGACGACGGCGGGCACCAGCGGCAGGCTGCGGCGCAGGAGTGAGAGGCCGGACAGCGGCTCCTCGCCCCAGCGCGTGAAAAGAACGAGGGCCGGCAGGGAGTAGAAAATGAAAGCTTCGTGGCAGAGGATGGCCGCACCCGCTAACAGGTTGATGGCGATGATAGCGAGCGGGCGGGGAAGCCGACTGTTATCCACCTTGAGACATCCGAGCAGTAACAACAGCCCGAGACAATCCTTGCGGAGGATGCAATCCTGATAGGCGGGAAATCCCATCACCACACATGACAGGATGAGAATGACCGGAAAGGTCCGGGTGGAGCGGCGGAGGAACCAGCAAGCAAGCGCGAGGTAACAAGCGGTGCTCCAGATAATGGCGACCAAGTTGGCCCGGATGCCAGACGTTTCTGAAAACATCTGGACCAGCGCTCCAGTGAGGCCACGGCGGACGAAGCCGCCCGCGTAGTTGATCAACCATTCAGTGAGCTGCCAGCTTTCGTGTCCCCATGATAGCGACGCATACAACTGAACGCCGATCGCCCACAGCAGCAGGCAAATCATAATCCCCAGAGCGGGTGAGAATTTGGAGGGAGCGACTTGTTTCACGCCAGGATCTCCCAATGTGGCAGACGTTTTTCCTCGATGGGCGCGCGGACATGGGCGAACCAGCGATCCGGCATCAACACCCGCTGGCCGGGCTTTTTCCCCAGCCAGGCGGCCCACCACGAGAAACTGCTGTTCGCAATGATGTGATGGTTTGCCAGACTCATCAGGTGAAGATCGGTTAGTGGGGATTGTTGCACCGGATGAGGGATGGATTCCACATCCGGGCCTTGAAGGTGGACGGCTGCCCACGCCGGCTCGTCGGAGAAGATATAGAAACGGGGCGCGGGAATAGAATCACGCATCTGCTGCATCGCGTTGCGGTAGTAGTCTGCGCCACAAAGGTCGAGGTCAGGATTGCCGGCGTAATCGGTGCGCCTAACATGAACTGCAACGGAGCCGGGCTGCCGCAATCTAGCAGCCAATGGTTCACGACCGTTTTCAAGGCCAAGATAGTCGGTGGAAAGCTCGTCTCGCAAGCTGGCTTCAAAACCCTGGAAATACCGCGGAGTTTGGAAATAACCGAACAACATGCAGTCCGCCGGAGCGTCGAGGAATCCCGCGTCGAACGCTAGATCCCGGGGGTTTTCCCGCAGCACGGGAACCCCACGATAGTCCCAATAATGGTTTCCCGTGGCTTTCAGGAGGGCGCGGGCACCCAGCGAGCATCGCCGCACGACTTTGACGGTGCCCGCCGCCGGGCCGGGCAAATCCTTCAGGCATTTCACCTGCCCCCATCCTTCCGCGTTGAACCATGAACCGTCCATGACCAGCGGCACGCCGTGTTTCTCTGCCAGCACTCGCCCCAACGCATATTGAAATAGGTTATTGCCCAGGCGACCTAACATGACGACGCGGATCATGGGCGGGTGTTCTTCCTTGCAGCAATAATTCCCAACCCGGTGTGGCAGCCGAAGTTATTACTAACACTCGCATTCCTCCAGTTGGGATCTTCGTGGATCACTTCGGAATCGTCGAGATAAGCGAAGCGTTCGATTTCCCAGCCATCGTCGAACCAACTTGCCACAGTCTGCGCGGCAAAAATCCGGTGGGCATTGAACTCGATCCGCTGCGGTCCGATGGGCGTGGCCAGATAAAGCAAGCCGCCCGGTTTAACCATCCGTTTCAATTGCTCCACGCCTTTTAGATAACCTTCGGGATCGATGGTGTCTCCATAGCGTCCCAAACCGAAGTGTTCAATCGTATGAAGGCACGATAGAGAATCGGTACACTCGACCCAAGCAGCCGGCAGCTCCGCCATGAGATCGAGTTGATGGAAAACGATGTTGCGGATCGCTTGCGGTTGCGGGCGGATATCAAGAACTTCCACTTCGCGGAAAACTGCCAGATGACCGATGAAGCCGTCGATCCTAGACCCGACATCCACATGCCTCCGCGGTTGCTTTTGATAAATCCATTCCGCGACTACTAGATCCTGATGGAAATAGGCACCTAGGCTGCCACTCGCCGCTTGCCATTCATCCAGTATGGGAAGTTGCCGCCCCCACTGGAAGTCGCTACCCATTTTTGCCCTGAATTCCCGGAGGTTCTTGAGATAGCGGCGGGTACCACGAACTGCATGAAACGTGCGCCGGAAATCGAACCCGAAAATCCGCAGGCAATGGAGGAGAGATGGCATTTCAAATGATACAATGCTGTGGCACGGATTAGTTTCCGTTAGCATGGAGGCTGCGGAATGCCATTAACATTTTCTCCGTCACCACATGGGTTGCGTATCCTTCTCTCAGCTTGAGGCCGCACTCATGAATTTCGTCTGCCGTCATTGCCATTACTTCGCCAAGCGCTGAGAACAGGGAATCCCGAGACTCCAGCGAAAACGCTCCCTTATGAGTCGCCACTCCGATGACTTCTTCCACCGAGGTTCCTCTGACAAAACAAACCGGCGTGCCGAGGTAATAAGCTTCCACCGCAGGCAACCCGAAGCCTTCAATCTCGGAGGGCAAAATCAGTGCGCGCGCCCCCAGATAGGCGGCCTGCAGGGCTCTGTCTTCGAGAAATGGACGCTTCATGATTGTCCGCGAGCCGACCAACAAAGGAGCCACCTCGGGTGGGAGGGCGCCGATCAAGTATAACATCGGCAGTGCAATTCCCAAGGTCTCCGCCTCGTGCCACCAACGCGCCAAGTGAGCGGTGCGCTTATGCGGTTCACAAGATGCTAGATGAATCACATAGTTCTCTTTCGTGGGACTAACCGGTTGAGGTATATTCTCATAGAGACAGGGCTCGTGAGTCACCGTGATGTCCTTCGCCGGAATGCGATGGCGCTTCATAAACTCGCGGATTTGCTTTTTGGAAGATTCGGAAACCGTCAGGATGCGGTCGGCTTTTCTTAATGTGTGTTTAAGCATGATCGCCCAGTAACTATATTCCCAGCGGCTTCTCCACTCGGGATAGTGGTCCTCATCATACTGAATGATTGTGTCATGAATCGTCACCACCGAGGGGCGGCAAAACGAACTCATCAGCGGCAGATAGCCTTTGGGAAAGTAATAGAGATCGGGTTCATGTCTGCTTCCTTTGAACAGGGGATGAAAGTGATCGGTGAGCAGACGCACCCATTTGCGTCTGGTTCCCCAAGGTAGAATCTTGTTGGATTTCACGCTGCGAGGTGCTTGCTGGGAAGTGCGGGAGGCGATGGTTTCGATGGTAACTTGACCGCTGGTTTGCAGGGCATTGAGCACCACTTGAGACATCCGGGAAATTCCGAAACTCCGGTCGTGGCCGGGATTCTGGTCCGCCAGATAGGCCGTGACGTGAAGTGGGATAGCGGCTGTGGGAGTTTCATTAACTCGCGCACTCTCGGCTTCCTCCGGGGGCGATTCCCAACCACTATCGACCACTTTATGGAACGCCCGCTCCACGCGCTCAACAAAACGGCGGGGTAAAAAATGCTTTTGATAGAAACTGCGGGATGCCTCGCCCGTTGCACGGGGGTCGCTGCTGCGGGTCAATAAATCGATCAAAGCGGCGGCGTATTGGTCCGGTGACTGGATCGGCAACAAGCAGGCAGTCTCGCAGCCTTCGAGCATCGCGGGGATCCCGGCCCACTGAGTGGAAATGATTGGCAGTCCTACGCCTAACGCCTCCATCAGCACAATCGGGGTCGCCTCGGACGAATAATGCGTGGGGAAAAAGAACACATCCGCCGCAGTGTAGGCGCACCACTTATCATCGGCTAACAACTGACCGGCAAATTCCACCATCGACTCCAGATCCGAATCCAAGCGCAACTGGTGAATCTCCTTTTCGAATTCCTTGGAAAACCATTTGCCCACAAGACGGAATTTGAAGTCTTGCTCCCGGCCCTGTTGCTTGAGCAAAGCTGCCGTCCGCAGAATCTCGATTACGCCCTTGCCCTCTTGCAAACTGCCGACAAACAAGACCGTTAGTGGCCGGTCTGTCGGACGCTCCGCTCGCTCCAGTAGTGGCACCTCGATCCCGCAGGGGCACCACTGCCATGACTTTGCGGCGAAAACCTCGTGCGGCGGGATCGCTTCCTGAGCTACTTCCAACGACACCTCGGCCGTCTGATAGACAAGCGAGCCGAGCAATCTTCGGAGGAGCGAACCCCTCACGAACACGGGGAGTCCGCTTGCGTGATAGATGAAAATCGTCGATCCCGCCAGATAACGGACACTCGTTAGAAAGAACACATCCCGCAGAAAGGGAATCCACTTGGCGCTCGCCGGCGGGTAAAACAAGATGCACCCAGGATGGCTTTTGAGGATCCTCCTCGCGCTTGCGATTAACCCAAAGAGATGGCCAATCTTTTTCAATTGGAAGCGGCCGACTTCCTGCATCTCCTCGCTGAACTCCATGCGCAGCCGATGCACCTCGAAGTCTGGCCAATCGTGATCGAATAGGATCTGCGTCGCCACCGCCTGGCCATGCCACGGCGGCGGAGTCTGGCCCATCAGGAGCAGGGACGGTTTGGGAGATGGCATTGAGGGGATTGAGGGGATTGGGGGGGAAATGAATAGCTCCGGGAGGTTGCATCGGGAGATCGGTTGCCGTTGGTATCCGGCGATTTGCCGGGACCACCCCGTTAGAGCAGCCCGGCCTTGCTGGCGGACTCCACCGCCGCGCTCAGCACCTCGCGGTTTTCCTGATGCCCCGCGCCCTGCTTGTAAGCGAGGCAGGTCAAAATTGGAAGAATGGGATCGGACGACCAACCGGTTTTTTGCAGGTAATTCCGGCAAGCCACCGAGTCTAACGCCGCAAGTGTTGCCTTGATGGCATTCCCGGAACTCAGGCGTTTGACCAAGCGGGCGTCCTGAAGGAAATAGTGGACTAAATCGATTCCCGGAAGGCCGTCCTTGTGACCCCATTCCCAATCCAACACCACTAGGCTGCCATTTTTCCTCCGCAGGAGATTCCAGCGCGCGAAGTCGCCGTGACAGATGACTGGCTTGAGGGATTCTTTCGCAAGTCGTTCCAACACGCCCGATCCAAGTTCAGTTCCTGCTAGGGCGGATTCCATCGCGGGCCATTCGGAGAAATCCGTAATCGGCTTCACCGGCTGATTGCTGATCCACGAATCCAACAAATCCAGCGCGTCATGGGAATCGCCCGGATTGATCGGCTGTCCCGTTAGGTAGGGCATCCGCAACACCGTCACGTCTTGCCCGCGATGCAGGCCGAGCAAGCGCGGGACACCTGCGAAGGACGGCTGGAGTTCCTCCAAAGCCTTTGCTTCCCGCTCCAACAGGGAGGCTCCTGCTTCCCCGAACGCGATTTTGGCGACTTCCCATTCATTCCCGTTCCGATAGCTGGCAATCGCCCGCCGGACCCGGTGCTCTGGACTTCCTAACATCACCCCGCACATGCCCGCTGCGATTCCCGCCAACGCGGGGCTAACAATTTCCGGTTCGCCGGTCATCTGGATTTCTGGAAGCACCCGATCGAGGATGCCGAATCCGATGAGCCACCGCAATCCCGCGACCATTCCGCGGGCGATCCGCCGCTGCGGTTGATAGAGCCGGAGCACTCTCTCCGCAGCTTGCCGGTCAGACGGTAGTCCTAACAGCAGACGACCCTTGCGTTTTAACCCAAGCACCTTCGCGGCATCCCGGTCAAGCAGCCGCATCACGCGGGACAGCAATTCAACATCGGTCATCAAGGACCGGGTTTCGGGGTTCGCTTGGAATACCATGCCTTGAGGATGCCTTTCTTCAATCTGAAGACGTGGTAAAGGAATCCATCGACGATGTTGTTCAGTGCTTCGTCGCGGAACAACTTGATTCCGTAAATCCGCCGGATCGCCCGCGGTTCGGCGGCCTGGCGCTGCATGCGCAACACGTTTTTCATGTCGCTCTTGCCCAGGCTGCGCTGGCTGATGCTTTCGCCATGCAACCGGAAGTCCGCGAGGACGCGAGGAAAGGGAAGGAAGCGTTTGCCGAGATGGGCCAGCCGCGCGTAGTACTCGCCATCCATGCAGTAGCCGAAGTCAGGATCCAGCAAATGGCCTTCGGCGATGGTGGTGGACCGGCGGTAGAAACAGGCCGTCGATCCAATATAACAGCCCTGCTGAACTAGGATCCTCCGGTCGAAGGGGATGGCCGACATCCGCCGCAGGAACTTTCCATTCATATCCACGTAATCCCAGCCGCCGTAAATAACATCAGCGTCCTCATGCTGGGCGGCGAAGTCCTTCAGCAATTGAAGTGCGCCCGGTTTCAGCCGGTCATCCGCATTCAACCACATTACCCACTCTCCAGTGGCCCGGCGGAATCCCTTGTTGATGCCGTCGCTCATGCCCTTGTCGGGTTCCTGGAAGAATGAAGCATGGGGGAAACGTGAAACAACATCTGCGGTTTCGTCCTTCGAGCCTGCGTCCATGACTAGATGTTCCAATGTCACGCCTTCTTGCTTGGCGACGCTTTGCAGGCATTCCCCGATATAGTGGCTATAATTATAGCTCGGCGTGACGATGGTGAAGTCCATGGAGAGAAAGTCTGAATCTCAAGTAATCATGAGGCGACGGTGGCGTTCCCGAGGGCGATGGCTTGTTTCACCGCGATATCCGAGTTCATGTGGTCCCATGTGCCCCAGCGACCAAACCCCGTAATTTCCCGAGTCTTGGCCCATTCCAGGATGCGGGAGACTTGTGTGGGCTTGTCGATGGTGTTGACCGGATAGGCATAGAGATTGGTGTGCCTCCATCCGGTCGCTTCCGATCTCCGCATGGAATTGGTTTCGGTCCAATAGCCCCGGGCTCCCGGACTAAAGTTCGACCGAAGCAATTTCCGATGGTGCTGCAACTGTTCGTCAGGCTCGTAGATCCAATGTGCGCTCTCCTCTAAGGTTTCCGAGATGTAATCAATGTCGATCGCGATATTACACAAAGCTCGGATGTCGCTTTGCACTGCTTCGGGCAGTGCCGCCCATTTCAGCCAAGCAGGCCAAGGAACGGAACTGAACACATGATCCGCCTGCCAGGTGCCATTGATTGTCCGGCTTGCAAGCTCGAATGATTCAATGCTCACACCGAGCTGGATCGACTCTCCCAAGGATTCCGCCATGCGCCGCCAGACTTCCCCGTAACCATGTATCTTAGGGTATAAAAACACTCCGTGGGCGGGCAGACTGCCGTAGGGTTTTCCCTCGATACAACTGTGCAGGGTTTCGCGGAAGGAAACAGCGGGCAACTTGTGAAGCCAGTAGGTGCCAAGTAAATCGGGATCCATTGACCAGATTTTCCGGTTGTATGGTAACATGTAGTCGTCTGCGATCCGGTCACCGAACTTCCAGCGGATCCATGCGGCAAAGGATTCTGGGGCTGGCGTGCCACGGATGCATCCCGCCTGTGCGATGGCCTCGAGGTAATCGACTTGGGTTTTGATGTCGAATTGCCATAGATTCGCCTCGAGCGGATGGTCCACCATTTGCTCACGGAGATGGATCTTAGAGATGCGATCATGCCGATTCCATTCCGACTCGGGCATGAAGCGGAAGATGAACTCCAGCACCTCTTTGTGTTTGACGTCGAGAAAATGCCCCCCACCGATATCCAGTGGGAAGCCATCCACTGTTTCACTTCGGCAGAGTCCGCCCGCAGAACTCTCCTTTTCAAGGACCAGAATTTCGGACAGCGGCACGCCGCGATCCAACAAGGTATGCGCCAGTGCCAGGCCGCTAGGCCCGGCTCCAAGGATGATAAATCTGAATTTTTTCATGAATGCCTTTGGCTGGATGAAAAACCAACTACCTTCTGAAGACGAGTGCCACGCGATGCTTGAAGAGCCGTCTCAAGTGGAATTTGGCGTCTTGGATGGCTTTTTTTCCGATATGATGGGACGCACCCGAGTAAGTGATCGGCACCTCTGCAAAGCGCAATTTTCTGGCGTGATATTTCATCTCCGTTTGAAAAAACGGTCCCTTCGATTCCACTCCTTCAGACAGCACTTGTTCCAGTGCAGAACGCGAATAGAGGATGAAACCGCTCGTCATGTCTCCCAGCTTCGTTCCGAGAAGCAAATTTGAGACAATCCCTCCGAATCGACTCAGGCACTTACGGCGGAAACAACTGTTGACGATTTCCCCTCCCAAAGTGAACCGAGTGGCATAAACCACGTCCACACCGGTTGCGATTTTTGAGAGGAATGCCGGAATCGATTTTGGATCATGGCTAAAGCCAGCGTCGATTTCGAGGATCCAGTCGCAACCGGCATCCAGCGCGGCTCTGTAGCCCCGCATGTATGCATCAACAACGCACCGGTTTTCCGGAGCGTGTATGACGACCAGTCTTTTCTCCGTTTTCGCGTAATCCTCCAGGAGTTCCCTCGTTCCGTCGGTGCAGACATTGTCCAGGACTGGAAATATGTTGATTTGGCGGAACGGGTGCTTTGAAGCCTCGCCCAGCGTGGCGTCTACGAAATGAATCGCAGTTGCGGACTCATTTGCCATCGGTGTTACGATTCCAAGATGATATGATGGGTAATCGGACATTGTGATTTGCCGTGCTGATGGGTGATTGCCGGAGGATGTTTCTCCAATGATGTGTAACCAAGTCGGAAGGGCGATCGATTTTATAGAGCAGTGCCAAGCGAATCAATGGACTTCAACAACTCTTTGGTAAAGTGAATAGGAACTGGCCTCAAGCCCCATGTGAGTGGCGACTGCCTGAGTTCCAAAGCCACGGATCCGCCGAAAATTCGGGTGGCCGATCATCTGGCATTCATCAGGTACGACCGCGTAATCAACTCCCAAGTGGTCTGCGATTTCAAGGAGATCAATGCCTTTGTTCCGATGGGATTTGATGTAATCCAATACTTTGGGACAAACAAGACCGGGGTGGTCCCAAGTGCGTCTCTTCGAAAAATATCCGGTTTCCAGCGCGGTTACGAAGATTTTCGCATCGGCAGGGGTATTGTTCTTCAGCCATG
>JAYVEJ010000336.1:0-1802 GCA_043748885.1 Luteolibacter sp.
CGCGGGTGCGCCCGGTCAGTCAAACTTTCCCACTAACTATGAACGAACGACGCGTCGTCATCACCGGCATCGGCTGTATCACTCCACTTGGCAAAGATTTGGACACCACTTGGGAAGGTCTCAAGGCGGGCCGCAGTGGTATTGGGAGCATCACTCACTTCGATCCATCTCCATTCGACTGCAAAATCGGTGGTGAGGTCAAAAATTTCAACGCCGACGATTTTTTCAATGTCCCCAAGGACGCCCGGCGCTCGGATCGCTACGTGCAGCTTGCGGTGGCCGCTTCGAAGATGGCGATGGCGGATTGCGGAATCGACGTTTCCACCATGGATTCACGGCGCTTCGGAGTGATGGTCGGCAGCGGCATCGGCGGTCTCGCGACTCTCGAGCGCGAGCACTCGACCTACATGACCAAGGGCCCCAAACGGGTTTCCCCGTTCACGATCCCGATGATGATTTCTAACATCGCCAGCGGTATCATCTCGATGGAGTTCGGCCTGCACGGGCCTAACATGGTCATCGTCACTGCCTGCGCGACTTCGAACCACAACATCGGTGAAGCCTGGCGAATCATCAAATTTGGCGATGCCGACGCCATCCTCTGCGGCGGTGCGGAGGCCGCGATCTTGCCGATGGGCCTCGCCGGATTCAGCAGCATGAAGGCGCTCAGCACCCGCAACGACGAGCCTGAGCGCGCCTCGCGGCCGTTTGATAGAAACCGCGACGGCTTCGTGATGGGAGAGGGTGCCGGCGTGGTCGTCATCGAGGAACTCGAACACGCCCTCAAGCGCGGCGCGAACATTTACGCGGAACTCATCGGCTACGGCGTCAGCGCGGATGCCTATCACCTCAGCGCGCCGTCGCCCGATGGAAGCGGCCCGGCCTACGCCATCGCCATGGCGCTTAAGCACGGCAAGAAAAACCCCGAGGATGTCGATTACCTTAACGCCCACGCCACCTCCACCGGTCTCGGTGACGTCGCGGAAACCAAAGCTATCAAGCTCGCATTCGGCGACTACGCGACGAACGGCCTGATGGTGAGTTCCACCAAGTCGATGACTGGCCATATGCTCGGTGCAGCCGGTGGCGTGGAACTCATCGCGAGTGTCATGGCGATCAAGGATGGCGTGATTCCGCCGACGATCAACGTGGACGACCAAGACCCCGAGTGCGATCTGGACGTGGTCCCTAACACCGCCCGCGAAATGCCCGTTAAGGTCGCACTGAGCAACAGCTTCGGCTTCGGTGGCCACAATGCGTCGGTGCTTGTTAGTAAGTTCGAGTGAGTCCGGCTATGGAAAATCCGGTGCATCGGCAAGCGGGTGAAATCGCGTTCGGCGAGACGGACGCCAGCGGCTGGATGCACTTTCCTAACATTTTCAAATACGTCGAAGCCGCAGAGCACGCCTTCCTGCGCTCGCGCGGCGTCTTGGTGTTCGACCGTGCGGAAGGCGGTTGGCCACGGGTCAAAGTGAGCTGCGATTACAAACGCCCCCTCAAATGCGGGGATCAGTTCGAAGTGCTGTTAGCCATTTCCCGGATCGGCGCATCGTCCGTCGCCTGGGCGTTTGAGGTGCTCACCGCCGGTGGTGAAATCGCCGCATTCGGCAGCATGACCAACGTCCGCGTGGATCACGAGGGGCGTCCTAAATTGATCAGCGCCGAGGAACGCGCTGCCCTCATTTGATATGGAATCTTCCCCCGAAATCGCCGGCCGCATCATCCTCGTCCCCACTCCCATCGGGAATCTATCCGACATCACGCTGCGTGCTCTCGAAATTCTCCGCGCAGCAGACCGCATC
>JAYVEJ010000337.1:0-1801 GCA_043748885.1 Luteolibacter sp.
CAGGAACGACCACCCCTTTCGCGCCGAACTCGGACTTGTCCTTGAGATGCACGCTGATCACGCGGCCCTTGAGGATGCGCAAGCAGTCGATCGGTTTCAGGCCCGAAGTACACCAGTGACCGAGGTCCGCGCAGGCTCCGATGCGAGGATCGCGGCTCTCGACCACGCCGAGGATGTAGAGCGGATGCCAGACCTTGTAATCGGGCTTTGCCATCGAGCCGCCGTGCTCATGGAAGGCCACCTTGATGTCGAATTCCTTCACCGCTTTTTCCCAATCCGCCACCAGTTCGGTGGACTCGGTGCAGACGCTGTAGAAGCCCATTTTTTTGGCGAACTCCATGATTTTGGTGATCTCGGCGGCGTTGTTAGCTTTCACCACGCCGTAGTTGACCGGGAAAATCCCTTGGCGGGCGCACTCGTCCTTGAGCGTCTTGATGTCGGCATCGCTGGCATTGTGGGAAACCACGCTGGTCGAGTTCGGCCGCAACACTTGGCCGGGGTAAAACTCGATGATCGTGCCGCCGGCTTCCTTGGTTTTGGCGATGGCCTCGAAGGCACTGAATTCCTTGAAGGAGTACGCTTGGCAACCGATCGCGAGGCCTTTTTCATAAGCGGCGTCAGGAATCGGGGCGGCGGATAGATCCGCGGTGAGGACGAGAGCGAGCAGGAGGGAAAGGCGCATGGTGGGTTTTGATTGATGCGAGCATCTTCACCGGTGAACTCGAATCAAGCAAAAGTACCACGCGGTTACCCGGCGCGACTTTCATCTGTAGCGAGCGCTCCGCAGTCTAACGGGTGCCGCGTGTCACCCCGCCGATTTCTATCATGCAAATCTTCATCCGACACCAAAGCCAGCAATTCGGCCCGTTCACCTTGGACCAAGTGCGGGCCGATCTCGCTAACGGAACCTATCAACTCGCAGAATTGGTGGGGTATGAAGGCGCCGCCGGTCATCGCGCTGCTGGAGTGAAATGGCCGGTCACGAAAGCAAGCGCGCGAGCGCGTCCGGGTGGATTTGCCAGCCGAACAACCCGGCCATCCCCATCACCACTCCAAAGGCCGTCGGCACCAGTGCTGCCCAGTAGAGCCACTTCTTGTGAGTGAGCGCGGTGAGCGCCAGCATCGAAATCGCCAGCGCCACCAGCGTGTCTGATAGATCGAATTGGTCGTCGTGATAGTTCAGCGCATCGTAAGTTTGCTGGTCCAGCCCGGCCTGCTTGCGCAGCTCTTCTTTCTTGGTGGCCTGTGCGGCTGCCAGACGTTCGTAGGTGGCTACCATCTCCCGATAGTTGGCTTGTTGGGCGGGAGGTGCGCCCACCGCGGCGAGTTTGAGCTGATCCGCCGTCGCCTGCGCGACTTCCTCGCGGACGTTGCGGGCCTGGTAGAAATTCCAGTGGTCGAGCTTGTCCGCTTGGGCCTGTTGCATCGCTTGAACGACGTTGTCATCCTTAACTTTGCAGACGCCGAGAAATGTCGCGAGCAATGCCACCGTGATCGCGACCCACGAACCGAGTCGGCCCGCTTGTTCCCGCTCACCGGCTTCGTTTTCCACCGCAGTCGCGGACTCCATCGGGTCAATATCCATCGTGTGCCTATTCAGCGTCGCACGACGGTTTTTTCGTCGGAAAAACAAACTGCCGCGTTTCGCCAGCGACTGGCAGGAAGCGTCCTCAAACGGAGCAACCACTTCATTGCCAGCTCGGGCCCCTCCGCCGATGGGCGGGCGGCGGATGAGGGCCATGAAATTAACGCTTGCCTAGGCAAAAACGCCCTTCGCGTGGCTTCGGGAGTTGAAGTCCTT
>JAYVEJ010000338.1:0-1799 GCA_043748885.1 Luteolibacter sp.
GATGCTGCGGGCGCCATCCATGTTCGCAAGCCAGCTTGCGGATTTTTTCCTTCATATCTTCAGGCTGCCACTATCGGAAAATTTTGTCGTGTAGTGTGAGTGAAGCTGACGATTTCCGCTCCCCGCAGCAGGCAGATGGCTGCGATTTGCGAGTCCACCGCAGGCAGCATGAATCCGCCCATCTCCAACCGGGCGCACAGGCGTCCCCACTCAAAGCTGGCAGCCTCATCGAAACTCACGATGCGACCGGCAAACCTCGCTAACAGATCGTGAGCGAGCCAGATTTCCAAATCGGTCCGCTTCTGACTCATTGGCAGGCGTTCGATGCCCTTTGCGATTTCGCCAAGAGTCAGGGTGGTGATCAACAGATCAGAAACCACCTGCTGATCCAACCACCCGATGACACCCGAATTGGGCGTCTTTCGGGTGAACTCCGATACGAAGCAGGTATCCAACACGAACATGGTCACAGCTCCACGGCGGGCCTTTCCGCACTGCGCTCCCGGTCGATCTCCAAGCCACTGTCCCGCAGGGGGGAAGCCATGAAGAATTCAACCAGTGACTGCGCGGGCGGCACTGCGACCGCAGAGACGGCAGGAGGAGTGATCCGGGCAATCTCCTTGCCTTCGTTGAATACAAGCAACGACTCACCCTTTGCCACTCTGGCAAAGGCGGCACTCAAGTCACGCTCAAGCATTGAAAGGGCGATTCCACTCACGTCCCGACATCTACCTCACCGGAGATGCCACGTCAATCCGGCATCAATGCTCCGGGAAACAAGCCCGCACACCCGCGCCAACACCGGAAACGCCGCCGACATTGCCGATCCCCATCACGACGGCCTATCAACCTGCTGGAACGGGCATTCAACCTGAATCCCAACCAACCCGCGCTTCCCGTCCTCATCGCAGGTACCGGCACGAGCGGTCTTCCTTTGATCCGCCGGACCGGGCAGCCGCCAGTGTTCTCCATCCAATACCTGCGCAGCAAAGCCTCCGCGAACTCTGGCCTCACCTACACCCCGCAGTTTTGCTCCAGCCTGACTGGGAGCGGCCCCGCTGGCTGGGCCACCGCTAGCGGAACGGAGATGGTTCAATCCATCGACTCCGAGTGGGAGCGGGTGACGGTGGAGGAAAACGCCAGTGGCCATGAAAAACGCTTCGGACGGGTGAAGGTGTCGGCGCAGTGAGGAAGTGTCCCGGCTGTCTCAGTCGGAGCCATGCGTGATTAACCCGGCTGAGACAGCCGGAATACCCAGCCCGATTTACCTCCGAAACGCATCCATTACCGTTTCGATCATGAATGGTGCCACCATTACCCTGAAAAATGTTCTGCCCGCGCTGCATCGATCCCTCAAGGAGCTGGCGAAGAAGCACAAGCGATCTCTGAATCAGGAGGCGATTCATTGCCTAGAGGGAGCCTTGGCATTGGCCGGGGGTGATCGCCCGAGCTTCAGGCATGCACCCCAGCCGGTTTCGGTCGGAAAAATCCTGCGCCCTCTGGGTGACCGGGCGGAGCAACAGGAGGATTTTCTGGACCGTGAGCCATGATCGGCCTCGACACGAGTTTTCTGGTGGCTCACGCCATCGCCGAACATCCCCAACATCAGGAAGCTCACCAGTGGCTCGATTCCCAAGATGATGTTGTGAATGCGCTTTGGTTGAAGTGGTTGGCGGAATTCTATTTGGGGAGAAAGCGCCTGCTAGCAGCCTGTCGGACTTAGAAGAAGCTTCAAAATCCGCCGCGCTTCGACCACACTCCGCGCATGGCAGTTCGTTTCGTCTCCGTGGATCATGACA
>JAYVEJ010000339.1:0-4919 GCA_043748885.1 Luteolibacter sp.
GTCCAGGATCCGTTGTTAGGGCCGGTGTTCTACGTGATCGAATCCGCCAAAGCGGGTGGCTTGAAAATCCAGCGCGACACGTCGAGTTGCATCGACTGCCACGGCACTAGCAACACCGAAGGCGTGCCGGGTATGCAAGTGAGGTCGGTGTTTAGCGATCTGGACGGCAGGCCGCTGTTCGCCATGGGCACCCGCCAGGTGAACCACGAAACGCCTTTGGCCGGGCGCTGGGGCAGTTACTACGTCACCGGCCGGAGCTCGCTGCCCCATTTGGGAAATCGCACCTACGTGGAAAATGGCCCCGCCGCGCCGCAGCCCAGCGATCTGCCAGATCTCGCCCACACCCTCGAAGTCTCGAAATACCTGCGGCCCACCAGTGACATCGTGGCGCTGTTAGTCTTGGAGCACCAATGCCGGCTCCACAACCTGCTCAACGCCGCCACCCTCCAATACCGCCGCGCCGCCTACCTCACACGGGCACTCGATCCCGAGGCCGATCCAGACACGGGTTCCGCCGGACGGGTCGCCGACGGAATGGCGGACCAGATTGTTGCCTGCTTGTTGTTCAAGGACGAGGCCGATCCGGGCGAGGGCATCGAAGGCGGTGAGGAGTTCCAAAAAGTCTTCGAAGCCCGCTACCCACGGACCCGCAACGGCGAGTCGTTGGCGGATTTCCAACTCAACAACCGGCTCTTCAAGCGCCGCTGCTCGTTCATGATTTACTCGTCCGCATTCCGAAATCTCCCCGCCCGCGTGAAGTCCGCAGTCTTCGCAAAAATGCAGGCAGCTCTCGCAGGAAGCGACCCAGCCTTTGGCGGGTTGAAAGCTCCCGAACGCAAGCAGATCGCCGCCATTCTAGCGGAAACGCTGCCGGACTGGCCGCACTGAGCGATTAGGTGACCTTGCCGCGTCTCCGCTCATTACCTCGCTAGGATTTCTCCCTCACCAGCCGCTCCGCGACTTTTCTTAAAATCAGCGGAGTGTCGGAATTTTGGATCAAGCGATTCGCCAGTTTCTTCACCTCATTTCCGCCACCGTCTCCGGCGATGGCAAGGACGGTGACTCGCACGGCCAGCGGGGTGTCTGGATCTGCGGCCAGTGCCAAAGCCCGCTCATGGACCGCCGCCTGGGATTTCTTATCTTGGTCCCGCGCATAGCCACGGCTCAGGGCAATCCATGCCGTGCCCGGCGTCGTTTCATCCTGGGTCTCCACCGCCCGCCACAGGGCCGCGTCGATTTCCTTGCGCGCTCCATCCTTTTCCCAAAGGTGCCCAAGATGCTGCATGATGTAATCCCTCACCACCGGATCGGTCCCCGGCTGGAACGCGACTTTTACTAACTCATCCGCCAGCCATTGCATCGAGCCTTTGCCCATGCCATTGCCGCCAAGATCACGCCGACGAAAAAAATGATCTTCCGCCGCGATGCTGCGGGAGCCAATTGGGAGCGGTTCATCCGTTCTTAAAACAAGTTGTGTTCCCACTCAACTTCATGGCCGGCGGTTCCACACTCCAACGTTGAAAATATAACTCGCCGAGTTGGTGTGCGGGATAGGCCACTGGGTCGAGCCGAGTCGTCACTAACACGATGCGTTGGGTGCGGTGGCCACGTGCCGATACCGTGAGCTTGACGTGCCGCAAGGTCATCGTCGCGGGGAGCGCATCATTCTCTTCTTGGGTGCAGCCTTTGGGGCGTTGCGCGGGCTTTTTCCACGAAATTAGCCAGTCATCGTGGCCGGGTGTGATGCCTTTCTGGAAGTCCACCTTGCGCACACCGTTGAGGCGCATGAGGGCGTCGATGCCTGTTTGGGGAAATCCGCAACCGACTTTTTGGGAAGATAGCTGCGGGTATTTTTCTTAGTTTTCAGCAGTGTCAGGCATGGAGACCGTGGTTCCATCGACCACCCTTACCCGCCGCCCGAGCCATAACTGTGACGACTGGACGCGTCCCTCAAGGCGCTCGGTCAGATGCTCGCCGACATGGTGGATGGTCGTGGGATCGAGACGTTGACGCGCCTTCGTGTAGGCGGCGGTGGAGGAAGATCCGGCGGAAGACTTCGGTGCTCGCAGCAGCCACCAAGCCTGCACTTTCCGCACGATGTCGCGGCAGGAGGTCTCCGGGGCGAGGGTTTGGGCGAGGAGCGCCCAGAAAGTCACATGCGGGGTGAAGTGGCGTTGGCGACTGTTCGTTCCTGTGGCGCAACAAGGCATCCAGAATGAGAAAGCCTGAGGTTGAGAAAAAGTCTGAGAGGGTGTCAAGAGCGGCGACCTCCCGAAGTTTTTCCTGAACCCCTGAGAGGGCGGGGCGACCAAAGAGGATCGAGGCGAATCCTTGAAAGAAAGGGGTGCTGTGGCGCAGGCAAAAATAGGCATACATACCTGCGTTATTACGCGAGTGAAATCTGTTCAAAAGTGAAGAATTCGGAGTGGATTTCGCCCGATAAAATTGCGACTTTCCCGCCGCTACGCCACCTTACAAAAGCAGCTCGCCGCCATCGGACCGGTGAGCCAGAGCAGCGTCGCGTTCCAAGCGCCAGGGTCATGGTGCTGGACTTTCAAGGTCAAAGGCAAAACCGCTTGTGTGGCACTGTCCGCAGCGCAAACGGCAGAGATGCCGCAAGCGATTGAGAACCACAAACGAGTGGAA
Organism: Luteolibacter sp.; assembly: GCA_043748885.1. Classification (GTDB taxonomy): domain Bacteria; phylum Verrucomicrobiota; class Verrucomicrobiia; order Verrucomicrobiales; family Akkermansiaceae; genus Luteolibacter. The sequence goes on from JAYVEJ010000339.1 coordinate 2,647, forward strand.
GAAATCGTGACGGAAATGAGGGAAATCACCCAGACCCTCATCCTTGAAACACTCCCCGGTGTTAGGCGACGAAAACCACTCTCAGCCATCCCAAAAGCACGTTAAGTTAGCACCATTCGGGACCCAAAAGCATGACGGCCAGGACTCCAAAGTTGGACCCCGGTGCCTCTTTGGCTGAAACAAAAAACCCCACTGGCCCCTTTGATGGGGAGTGGGGTCATCTTCATCTGAAGATTGTGTGAAGCTTGATTACTTGCGACGGCGAAGAAGCAGAGCAAATGCACCCAGGCCGAGAAGGGCTGCGGAGGAAGTCTCGGGAACCGCAGCGATTTGCAAGCCGTTGACGTGAAGTCGTGTGGCGTTTGACGCGGAAGGGTTCAACGGGTCAAATACTAAGGTATTGTCTTTAGCATCAGCGATGATCGAGATGTTCCCTGCGCCGTCGGCGACGATCGACTGGAAAAGCACGTAGTTGGAGCCAAGGGTAAAATTGGTCGCGTTGGTGCCGGTGTTCCCGTTTTCCAAAGCCTGGGTCTGGCCGTTGCCGGAGGTGTTGGTGGTGATGAATGAGCCCGCCGCCCTTTCGGTGTTGTTGAGATCCGCCCAACTACCGGTATTGTGACTCAAGGCATAGATGTAGATATCGTATAGCCCATTGAGAGTTAGACCTGTGATCGTTATGGTTCGATTCACTCCCTTGCCAAACGAAGAGGCGTTTCCAGAGAAGATTGTCAGCCCTGAAATGGTGTCATTATTATCATTATTATCTTGTATTCCAGAGATACCGATCGTGGAAGTACCGCCCGCAGAATCGTTCAGGTTGGTAAAATTGCCGGTTGCCTGGTTCCAGGTTTCTCCGGTGCTGCCGATGACACCCTGAAGAGATGATTCTGATGCTGGTGCTCGGCCCCCGAGATAGTTCACGTTGTAAACTGCTGCCGAGCAGAGAGAGCTGCCGAGCAGGGCGATGGCGGGAATTAATAGTAGATTTGTTTTTTTCATAGCTGGGGTGGTTTTAGGTTTCTTGTTGTTTTGATGCCCCAATTAGATCGCCATGATTGATTGGGTTCTTGGCGAAGTGGCGATGGAGCGGCGGCGAGCATCTCTTGGAAATGGCGATTGTCCAGTCGTAAGATCGTGCAAGAGCGGTTTAGCCAATGCAAAGTGTCTGGGGTCCCAAATAACAGACATTGAAGGGATACTCTAATAGAAATAGGGTTCTTTGAATCATTCTGCGACAGGTCCCCGGCAAACGAGCACAACCCAAACTTCCGTAGGATGGCAATGGAGCATTCTTTGCGACTGGGCGCATGGTGTAGTTGATTCCGAGTTGTCATGGTTTTCGCGGATAACGCCACTCATCGAGCGGTTGCGGGATTTTTGCTGTCGATACGTTAGCCATTCAATCGGGGATTTCTTATCTTGGTCGCGGGCATAGCCACGGCTCAGGGCGATCAATGCCGTGCCCGGCGGCTGTTGCAGGCGCAGCACCGTCAGCAGCTCATCCGCCAGCCCTTGCATCGAGCCTTTGCTCATGCCATCTGGCATCTGTTGTCCTGCAAGAAACGCCAGCGCCGACTCGCGCTCGTCCTTGGAAAACGAAATTCCGCGCAGCCCTTGGAGCTGCCGCACCCGCTCGTCCACCGTCTGATCCCGAATACTGATTTCATTCTCCGCCGGACCGCGTTGTAGCGGCGCTCCGTGAGCGGCGATGTGGCTGAATCGAGCGAAGCCTCTGCAAGGGCACCGCAGACGGTCATCCGTTTTCCCAATGGGTCCGACACTGGCGGACCCATCTGGCCACTTCTCCCCAATCACCCACGACCTGGACGGAAGCCAAGCGCCATGAAACCCTGCTACAAACAGACCGCACCGCGAAGTCCTCTCTCGCGGCAATGTCTGTAATTTGGGACCCCGGAGATTAGTCTGGCCGAAAAACGGGAATTGCGCTGGATTGTCCTGTTAGCTAGCGTGCGCCCGATGAACGTGATGGAAAAGATGCTCGCCGCCGTGGCGGACACCTTCGCTACGAACGCTTTGAAAGCCCTCGTCGAAATGAGGGCGCCCGAGGATGCCGCGACAAGGATGGACCGGCTAGCGGAGCGAGCCAACAAGGGTTTGCTCACCGAAGACGAGCGCCACGAATACCAGAGTGCCGTCTCCTTCGGAAATTTTCTTGGACTCCTGCAGTCCAAAGCCAGATTGAAACTCAAGCCCGCTGCCTGATGGCGGTGGCCGAATCAAGCCGCCGCCTCGCGATCACCCGGGCGGCG
>JAYVEJ010000340.1:0-4917 GCA_043748885.1 Luteolibacter sp.
GCTTTCATCGGTCGGCTCATCGGGCCTAACTGGGCAGTGCCTTCGATCAAAGCCGGCGGCGCTGTCGAGGAACCTTTGCCCTCGATCTGGATGTTTACATTTGGGTAGGCCTTCTTGAAACCCTCTGCCCACAGGGTCATCAGGTTATTGAGGGAGTCGGAACCGATAGAATTCAGATCACCCGAGACCCCACTAACCGCGTTGTAGGCGGGCAGCGCGGCATCGATGTGGGACTCTTCGGCAAAGGCAGGTAGCACCGCAAGAAGGGCGCTCGACAGATAGATGGCGGTGGATTTCATGCTCGTTGGCTGCCCGGCGGGGGAATGATAATTCCGTTAGGCAAGCGCATCCAAGCTGACTTTCCGCTAACATCAAACGAGCCATGGTGAAAGGATTGTCACCTCATGGCCACCTGCGCGGAAGATGGCGGTTCCGTCACATTCGAGGGCCAGAGCGGCGAGTTCGATGCGGCAGATATCGATGACCCAAGGACTCGCGGACCACGGTTTCGCCCTCCAGCGGCTGGCAAACCCTTGATTTTCCGACGATTTTCCGTCCGCGATGGGTAGAATCCGCGCGCCGCAGCGTGTGTGACAGATTTGTCACAATTGCCACCTTGGGAAATTCTTGCCCTGCCAATAACAAGCGTGCGTGTCCCGACCCGGTTTGTCACCGTTCCGTCACACAACCCATTCATCACCACCAAATGCAATCCATGAAATCTATCAAACGCGCCTTGCTCGCCACCAGCGTTCTCGGCTGCCTCTCGGCCCAAGCCGGTAACGAGTCGTCCACCGAACCTGCCGCCAGCTCGTCTAGCAGTGCGACCGGCCTGCTGCTTGGCAAATTCCCCGGCGAGACCGCCTACGATAAAATGTGGTCCGCCTTCACTCTCTATAAAGACGACAGCAACCCGATCCTCCAAGAGTTTTCCCTGCAAGGCCGCATGCAGGTCCAATATGCCGATGGGCACTCGGATAACGGCCACTTCGACATCGAGGACTATAAAAACAGCGGCAAGGACGAAGCTGTCTGGGGCGACCACATCGAAGCACGCCGCACTCGTCTCGGATTTAAATCCAAGTGGTTTCAAAATTGGAAATTCGAAGGCCAAATCGACGTCGATACCGATGGTCGCGACGGCCCGGGCGGCGATCACACACTCTATAAAGACATCTATGATCTCTATGTGACTTACGCTCCTTCCGATGCGCTCAATGTATCTGTCGGAAAGACCAAAGTGAAATTCTCTCGTGAGCAGGAAATATCATCGAAGGAAATTTTAACATTCGAGCGCAGCCTCGCTTCGAATCTTATGTTCCCAGGCGAACTCACCGGCGCATGGGTCAGTGGCAAGGGCATCCAGCAACATTGGCTCTATGAACTCGGCGTATTCGGCAGTGACCGCGTCCGTGAGTTTTCCGAATTCGACGGTGGTACCATCATCCTCGGCAAGGTCGGTTATGATTACTCGCCGCAAGCCGGTCTCGACTCAGCGGTGGTGTCATTCCACTACATGCATAACACCGATCCCGGTTACAAGTCGGCGGATATCGACCCAAACTATTCATTCTCCGGCTCGCCGAAATTCACAGATTCCGTCGCCCTTACCAATGACATCGTCCATGGTCGTTTCGGCCTGACCACAGATATACTTTATGGTTTCGGCGATGATGACTTGGGGCAATCCAACGTCTTCGGCATCAGCTTGATTCCGTCTTACTTCATCGCGGATGGCTTGCAACTCGTGGGTCGCGTCCAGTTAGCCTCGAGCGCAGATCCCGATGGTTTAAGCCTTCCCGGCCGTTATGAAGGCTCATCGCCTGATACCAACCCGCTCACGGGATTGAGAACATCCGATGCCGCCGGTAATACTTACGCATCCGCCTACCTCGGCCTTAACTATTACCTCTACGGTCACAAACTCAAACTGATGAATGGCGTGGAATACTCCCACCTCGGCGGTGGTGACTATGACGGCTGCACCTTCCTCAGTGGCCTGCGTTTCTCATTCTAAACATTTCACCCAATCTATATCTTTAATACCAATATGAAAACTATCAGCACGTTAGCAGCCACCCTTGCCATGATCTCCATGGCCGGTGCACAAACCCTCAGCATCAAAGGCAGCGACACACTCGGTGCCAAACTCGTTCCCCAACTTGCGGAAGGCTTCAAGGCCGCCGGCAACAAGGGCGTAAAATTCGAGATCGCCGCAGAAGGCTCGACCACCGCGTTTCCCGCACTGGCGAATGGCACTGCGCAAATCGGGATGTCTTCCCGCCAGGTGAAAGATGACGAACGCACGTTCTGCCGCACCAAGGGTGTTTACCTCAAGGAGCATCCCGTTTGCCATGATATGATCGTGGTCATTGTTAATAAGAACTCGCCGTTAGCTAAACTCACCAAGGACCAAGTGGCTAAAATTTTCACCGGTCAAATCAAAGACTGGTCGGAAATCGGCGGCGCTCCCGGTAAGATCTCGATGTACACTCGCAACACTTCCTCCGGCACCTACAAGGACTGGCAGAAGCTCGCCATGGGTGGCCGCGATTATCCCTCCAGCTCGCTGAAAATGGCGGGTAACGAGCAAATCGCCCAAGAGGTCGCCAAGAACAAGAATGGCATCGGCTATGTCGGCCTGGCTTATGCCAAGACCGCCGGCACCAAAGCGCTTCCTATCGACGGCGTCGAGCCCGTCGCAGCGAATGCCAAGAAATATCCGTTTGCCCGCCTCTGCTACTTCTACGCTCCTGATAAGCCGAGTGCCGAAGCCGCAGCATTCATGACCTATGTTGAGTCCGCCGTCGGCCAAGACATCGTCCGCAAAGTGGGATTCATCCCGGTCAAGGATCTGTAAAGTCGCGTTTTGATTTTTCGGTTGCTACCGATGAGCATCGCAGGTCTGCCTGCGGTGCTCATTTCCTTGTCTCGCCGGGAAACTCGCACTACCCCCTCGTTCGCAAAGCATGTCGCAGGAAGAACTTTCATCGGACCCCACGCCCCACCGGTTTCAAAAGCGGGGATTTTCCTACGAAAAGACGATCAAGTATTTCTTCGCGTCTAACGCCGGTCTAACGATCATCATCTTGGCGCTGATCATCGTCTTCCTACTCAAGGAAGGCCTCGGATTCTTCCCCGGCTATCAGCGCGAACTCCAAGTCTATCGCATCGCGGGGCTTGAATTCGTCGATATCTCCCGCAAAAACCTAACGGCCCACGAGCAGCTCGCCAGCGTCCTGAACCGCGCCTACTTCGCCGAAATCAACGGCCGCTGCGCCCGCCAACTCCGCCGCATCCAGGAAGCCAGCGCGTTTTATAACGCCTACACCGACCAGATTGGTGCCACTCGCGATTTGGTGCTTAGCAATTCCCAACCGGACAGCGCGCCGAACCCGCAAATGCTCGCCACCCTGATGGCGAACTATGAAAAACAGAAACTCAAAGCGCTGTCCTCGCTGCCCGCCACCCCGCATCTAACTGCCGCCGAGCGCCGCGATCTCACCCAAGCGCTGCGAGATCGATCCGTGGATGCCACCGAAGATCCTGCATTCGTCACCGCCCTCGCGGAGGAATTCGCCGCCGCCCAGCAGCAACAAGCCGAGCCGCTGCTAGCCCTGCGCACCACCATCGACACCTTCGAAGCGGCCGGCTCCGAACTCGGCACGCTGGTTTCCGAAATGACCGGCAGCGTCACCGCCACCAAGGAAAAAATCCAGGGCGCGGATATCCTTGAGCAGGATCGCAAGACCTTGTTAGCCGCAGCCACCAGTGCCAAGGATCCTACCGAACGTGAAAAACTCACTGCCGAGGCCATGGCCTCGCTGGCCGACAAACCCGACGTCGATGGGCCGATCCAGCTCCTGCTAGAACGCCGCCCAGACTGCGTCCGAGCCGTCAGCGCACTCAAAGACGCATCCGCCGCAATCATTGGCCAGCTCCCGGAAACTCTCACTCAGCCCGAGGCCGCGCGGCTCCTCAAGGTCGCTCGCAAAACTTGGCCACTCTTCATCGAAGATCTCGCGAAAACTCCCGCTGCCATCACCGCATGGAAACATGACACTCCGGTCCCGCTCACCGCCGCGATTGGCTCATTTCTAACTGGCAAAGACTGGGTCACCGGCGGCGAGTGGCAGGACTTCTATGGGATTTTACCGCTCGCCGCAGGTTCGTTGATGATCTCGGTGGTCGCCCTCATCATCGCCATCCCCAGCGGCATCGGCGCGGCGGTGTATGTGAATCAATTTGCCTCAGCGTGGGAGCAATCTGTGATCAAGCCGGTCATCGAGTTTATCCAAGCAATCCCTTCGGTGGTCCTCGGCTTCATCGGTATCTTAGTCTTCGGCACCGTCTTGCGAGATCTATCATTGCTAGACTCATTGCAATGGATTCCTGGCTTCCCGATTGAGGAGCGGTTAAACATCTTCACCGCTGGCTGCTTGCTCGCGTTGATGAGTATTCCCACCATTTTTTCGCTGGCGGAAGATGCGATTAACAATGTGCCGTCCGCCTACGCTGAAGCCTCGGAAGCACTCGGTGCTTCACGCGTCCAGACCACCTTCCGGGTGGTGATCCCTGCGGCGTTTTCCGGCATCCTCGCCGCCGTTCTGCTTGGCTTCGGCCGCGTGATCGGGGAAACCATGGTGGTCTTGTTAGTCGCTGGCAATCGGATCAAGATCCCAGACTTCAGCAGTGGCCTCGGCACGTTTTTCCAGCCGGCCCACACCCTCACCGGGATCATTGCCCAAGAGCTAGGTGAAGTCCCGTTAGGCAGTGTCCACTACCGCGCATTATTCGTCGTCGGCATTTTGTTATTTGTGGTGGTGCTCGCGATCAATGCCACCGCCCATCGCTTCGTAAATAAGATGAAGCATTAAGCCATGTTTAAACCTGAAAACCTCATCCGCAAGGGTCTCC
>JAYVEJ010000341.1:0-33805 GCA_043748885.1 Luteolibacter sp.
TTCATCTTCACCTTCAAGGATGACGCTGGCAACGAAGTGCCGGTCTGGGATTACGCCCATTTCCACGACATCAACGCCGACCGCGTGCTTTACGAGGAATACCGCCCGCTCACCCACATCAAACACAAGCACGTCGCGCCTTACGACGAACTCGTCAAAACCACCGGCATGCGCTGGCCGGTCGTCGAACAACCGGACGGCTCCTACAAGGAAACGCGCTACCGTTTCGTCGAAGGCGAGGATCCCTTCGTTGAAAAGGGCAAGGGTATCGAATTCTATCACTCCGTCACCGAGGACGGGCGGGCGCAAATCTGGTTCTGCCCGTTTGAGCGCCACCCCGAGGAGCCCGATGCGGAATACCCGTTCTGGCTGTGTACCGGCCGCGTCGTCGAGCATTGGCACAGCGGCACCATGACCATGCGCGTGCCCCAACTCCGCGGTGCCATGCCAAATGCCTATTGCGAAATCCACCCGGACGACGCCGCAGCAGCACTCATCGGCAATGGCGACGACCTCATCGTTGCCACCCGCCGTGGCGAAATCACCCTAACGGTCTGGATCAACGGCCGCGGCCGACCGCCCAGAGGCTCGTTGTTCGTGCCCTTCTTCGATGAAAAGCGCCTGATTAACAACCTCACGCTCGACGCCTATTGCCCGATCTCCAAAGAGCCGGATTACAAAAAGTGCGCCGCCCGGATTCGCAAAGCCTGACCTGCCATGGACAGCCACGACATCGAGAGTTACTTCCGCCAACACCGCAAGACCCTCGCGGTGGTCTTTCTGATGGTCGGCATGTTAGCCGTGTCCGGGTTTTTCATGGGCATGCGCCAGACCGAGCGGCAAGTCACCCGCAACGCCCTTCCGCTTTCTGAAAAACACGAAGTTTCCACCGCACCGTCACTCTCGGAAATTCCGACCGCCCCCAAATACAAGGAGATCGCCGACGCCAAGTGGCTTGCCAACCGCGACTGGAAATTCACCCTCGCAGATCTGCCGCGTGCCACCCCGTCAGCCGCCGGAAACCTGATCGCCACCCCGGCGGAACGCGCAACCGCAGTGGAACGGCGTGCCGCCCTCCGCGCCTATGACGGCGCACCACCCGTCGTTCCCCATGTGATCGACACTCTCAGCGTGGCTTCCTGCCTATCCTGCCATGGTCAGGGCGAAAACCTGGTGATCGGTGGCAAGCGTCCCGCCGAAATGAGCCATCCGTGGATCACCAATTGCACCTCCTGCCACGTCCCGGCCGACGGCATGCGCCAGCTCACCGAACCCCGCGAAGGACGCCTCGTTGTTGAGAATTCCTTTGTGGGAAAAACCTCCGCGGGTTCAGGCCCCCGGGCTTATGGCACCGCGCCGCCCACCACGCCGCATCCCGTCTGGATGCGCCAGAACTGCATGGCTTGCCACGGTCCGGGCCGCGAACAAGCGATCCGCACCTCCCACCCGGAACGCCAGAACTGCCTCCAGTGCCACGCGCCCAATGCGGCATTTGACAACCGGGAAACTTACCTAACGAATCCCTAGCCGCCCTTGGATTCGCCGATTCTCAAGAAACCATGAGCGCCATCAGCCGCCGTGATTTATTCCGTTCCCTATTCGGTCGCCGGACGGAACCGGCAGCGCCAGCCGTTCGGGAAACTCCCGTCATTGACGACGTGCCGCCGCTCGCCCTTATTCTTGACCGCTTCTGCCTCGCCTATCAGGGGTCGTTCTGCTCGGTCTGTTCCGAGCGCTGCCCGGCGGATGGAGCCATCACCGTCGAGCAGGGAAAACCCCGCGTGAACCCGGATCTCTGCACCGGTTGCAGGATTTGCCACGACGTCTGCCCTGCCCCGAAAAACGCCGTTTTCCTCGTCGCCCGCAAACCCCGCCAAGGCATGATTTCACGCCCCGCAGAAACTTCCCCCGCATGAGCGACCCCGCCCCTCTTCCCGATCTCCATCAATCCGAACTGGACGAAGCCACACTCCGTCAGCTCTTCGAAGACGTTCGCAGCCATACCGAGCTGATGGAAGTCATCCCGAAATACGCCGCTACCGGCTATGTGCCGGAAATCGCCGCCATCACCATGGCAGAGGGACTCGAACTTTTGGTAAGCGGTTGCGTCCGTGCGCTGCAACTCCGCTATCGCCATGACGGCACGCTCTGGTGGGACACCCTCATGCCCACGCCGCACGGCACGTTCCGGATCGTCCGCATCCAGCACGATTTCTCTGCCGACGCCCACTGACGCACGCTCATTCCTCATCGTCCCTTTTTCATACACTTGTTAACAGGAGATCGATGGCGGCGAAGAGATGCATCATTGCGGACGACTGCCAGAATCATACCCGTTGAAAACCGGTAGGCTCACGCGCGCTGGTAGGCGCGTCGATCGTGCTCGGCCTGGCGCTCGCTGGACCAGGAGGCGACGCGCTTGAGGTAGCCGATGATACGGGTGGCGTGATCGATATTTCGCGATCCGCAAGCCGAACAATGATCGCGGGTGAACTTGTCAACGTGGTCGCAGTCGTTGCAACAGGTGACCCGCACGTTGGTGCAGAAATAATTGCAACCGGTCCGGATGGCGGCACGGATGAGCTTGGCGAAGCTTTCCTCCGTGGGATAACTCTCAAGATTCAAGTGAAGCGCCGAGCCACCGTCGAGGTAGCGTGTGACCCGGTCACCATGCAGGATCAGCTTGTCGAGGGCGTGGATGTCATCGCGTTCGACCGGATAGAAGTAGGAGTTGTAGCAATCGCGAGGGACCGCATAACCGTCTTCGCGGTCCCAGCGGGCGAACTTGACGCCGAGGTTTTCCGCCGGAACGAACTCGGTGTTGAAGCGCGCTCCATATTCACGGACAGCCTGCCGGTTGAGTTCGTTGATGATTTTCAGTTGGCCAGACACCCACTCAATGTAATCCTCATTGTTAGAAGGATCAAGGCCGAGAAATTCGGCGGCTTCGACCATGCCGTTGACTCCGATGGTGAGGTATTGTTTTTCCGGCACCATGCATTTTGAGGTGTAGATCGGCAGCAGACCGGCTTCGTCGAACTCGGCGAGAATGGCGCGGCGGGCGACGAGGTAGCGATGAAGATCACGAACCTGCTCCGTGAGGTCGCGGCCATCCTGGACGAGGCGGTTGAAGTTGATGGTCATCACCTGCATCGAGCCGGTCATCACGCCGCCGGCACCGAGCGAAAAAGAGAAGTCGTTGTCACCGTGGAGTTCATTGCGGAGGCGGCAGCAGGATGAGAGGGAATCGACGCTGTCGCTGGTGTAGATGAAGAAGGAATTGCCGGCTGCGAGCTGGGTCGCGAGAAGATCGGCAAAGTCCCTATCGCGCGGTTCCTCGCGATCATGGATCAGGGCGGCGGTAACCACCGGGAAGGTGAGCAGCGAACGTTCGCGTTCCCCATTGAACCATTCGAGGAAATAGGCCTGGAGATGGCTGACGCTTTCCCACGACGAGCGGTCACCATCCGGGAAGATGAAGTCTCCGAACATGCTCTCGAAGTAGTGTTGATCGAAGACCGAGATATTCCAGAACACACTCTGGTAGCTGCGTGCGGCGGCGGGTTGATTGAGAGCGTAAACGACGTGCTGGAGGTGGTTCTGAATCTCGAAGGGGTGCATGGTGAGATAGTCATCGCCGTAGTCCTTGCGGGCGAAGTGATCGAAACAGTTCAGAAACTCGACCGTGGCACAGGCACCGGCCAGGTTGGCGGAGATGGCGAAGACGAAGTTGATGAAGCTGCCGCAAAAGGAGGCGAGGTGCTTGGGTGCCTTGCTTTCGCCGCCTAGTGGAACCAAGCCATGATTGAGCAGCGGATAAAGACTCACCGAGGCGCAGTAGGGCATGAAGGGCGCGGTTTCGTCGTGGGTGTAGATTTCGTGCTTTTCAAGCTGTGAACGGTAGCACTCGGCGGTGGCGTCGTCGAAGAGCAGGCGCAGCTTGCGGTCCATGAGTTCGCGATGAATGCGGATGTTGGACTGTTTGTGGATTTCGCAGGCGAGGACGGCGACGTTTTTGCAGGAAACATTGGCGTTGGCATCGACGAGCGAGCCGTCGGCGGAGTTGCGAGCGGCAATGTAGCGGTCGATGAAGTCGAGTTGGGTATTCATGTTTGTTTTAGTGTTGGTCGTGTGGGTGGAGATCAGGCGACGACTTGGAAAGTCTGTGCGGCGTGGCGTTGGAAACGGTGTGTGATGTCGATTCCGCGACGGAGATCGAGGAATCGTTGGTTCGTGCCTGGGCGGTCGAGTCCACCGCAGGCGGAGAGGAAAGGACCGAGCTTGAGGTAGTCGAGATGCGCTGAGATGGCATCATCAATGTCCTCCAAGCCGCTGTAGAGGCAGGTGGCGAAGCCTTTCGCACGGGCGAGTCGGAGCAACTCGATGAGAGCATCGAGCATCCATTCGCCGCCGAGAAAGCAGATACACGTGGCGAGACCGGCGTAGCGGTCGAGGATGACGGTCAGCGTTTCTGGATCGAGACGCTCGCCGAGATTCGGATTCCGGAGATCGGCGGAATGGCAGCCTGCGCAGCGCAACGGACAGCCGGAAAGAGTGTAGATGAGCGAGATTTCGTCGGGCACCTCGAGGGTCCCGACCGTATGGCAAACGTAGCGCAGGCGAGCGGACATAAGGAAGAAATCTTATTCTTTATTTCCTGAAGTAATCAAACATATTGTATTAAAATTTTGCCGGCATACTACATATGGACACAACTACGGAAAATCAAAGGATTTTGCCGAAGATCGGAAGGATCGATTGCAAGGGCTTGATGATCAGACTGCAAGCGGGTGTTTTGGAGTCGAATTGGGCAAGATCCCCCACTAGATCTTGTGGGGTCGCATAAAATCAAGGATTGGCGATTTTTCAGCCCCTCGCGAGAGCTGAAAATCAGAAATAATCCGTTCTTGCCCGTGAAGTTGTGCAGGCCTATCCCAAGGCCGTGATTGAGATTCAATCCGTCAGTCGAAGAGAGAAATCGGATCATGCGTTGCGGCTTCTCGCGCGTTGGCAATTGATGGTGGCGGCACTGGTTTTCGCGATGGTGGTGGTGGGCGGCATCACGCGGCTCACCGGATCGGGGCTTTCCATCACCGAGTGGAAACCGGTGACCGGTGCGCTGCCGCCGTTCACTCAACAAGGCTGGCTTGAGGAATTTACGAAATACCAACAAAGCCCGCAATTCAAACAGGTCACCGGCCCCGCAGGGATGACTTTGGACGGATTCCAATTTATTTACTTCTGGGAGTGGATGCATCGCCTATTAGGCCGCTTGATCGGCCTAACATACGCACTGCCGCTGGTGTGGTTCTGGCGGCGGAAGAAGATACCGACCAGATTCAAACCACGACTCGTGGTGTTGCTGATACTAGGTGGCATGCAGGGGGTGGCCGGGTGGAGGATGGTCGCCTCGGGCTTGAGTGATCGCCCGGAGGTGTCTCATTACCGACTCGCCGTGCATCTCCTGTTGGCCTTGGTGATCATGGGTGGATTGATCTGGACCGCGCTTGACTTGCGGTTGCTGGCTCACCACCCCGCAAAAACCTCGCGGCTCGGCGCATCCGGAATTTGCGTGCTGGCGGTGTTGTTCATCGAACTGTTGCTAGGGGCGTTCATGGCCGGATTGAAAGCGGGACAGGTCGCGCCCACATGGCCGCTGATGCACGGTCAATTTTACCCACCCGGCATCGATTGGTCACTGGATTTGTTTCGTACCATGAACCGCCACACCCTGCTGATCCATTTTCTCCACCGCTGGTGGGCATGGGGCGTGGTGGTTGCGCTGGTGATGCTCGCGCGGAAAATCCGCCGCCGCTGCCGCCTTGCTTCGGTAGTCCTGCACAGCGTCTTTGGCACGCAGGTTCTGGTAGGCATTATCACCGTGATGACGGGCGTATCATTCGTTCCGGCCCTGCTCCATCAAGCGGTCGGCGCGTTGGTAGTGGCTTCCACCGTGTGGTGTCTCCATCTCATGGGATACAGGCAAGCGCCTTCACCCACATCATCCTCGCCGAGGGACTCGACCTCTTGTTAGCCGGCAGTGTCCGCGCGCTGCAACTTCGCTACCGCCATGACGGCACGCTCTGGTGGGACACCCTCATGCCCACGCCGCACGGCACGTTCCGGATCGTCCGCATAGAACACGATTTCGCTCCCGACGCACACTGACGTGAACTCCTTCATCGTCATCCCTTTTTGGCCAAGAGTAGTTTCCACAGCCATCCCAGCGCGGAGGTTACCGAAAAACTGTTTTGCTCGTGCCGCCGAACGTCCTGGAGGCGTATCGATTTCTCTGCGGCCAGGGTTTCGCAGGACGACTCCGGGAAAATAGCTGGGCGGGCGGAAACCCGAAACTTCGACCAAATCTGAATCCTTCCATAGCCGAGAATCCACGCCGCCGGACCGGTTTTCGGTTCATGCTTTCACCAGCCGCCGAAGAACCTCGACTAGGACGGTGGGGAGGTTTTCGGCTTTGTGGAGGGCGGAGAAACCGCCGCTGCCGAAGATGCGCGGCATGTAGTCGGGCGCGTGGCGATCGACCGTGACGCAGAACGGGTGGATGCCCTGGAGGCGCGCTTCGGCGACGGCTTGGCGCGAGTCTTCGACGCCGTAGCGGCCTTCGTAGAGATCCATGTCGTTAGGTTTTCCATCGGAAAGAAGCAGGAGCAGGCGGTGCTCGGCGTTGCGCGACATGAGCCGGGAGGTGGTGTGGCGGAGGGCGGCGCCCATGCGGGTGAAGCGCTCCGGTTCCAACGCGGCGATGCGGCGGCGGACTTGCGGGCCGTTTGGCTCGGCGAAGGATTTCAACGGCAGCATGCGGACGGCTTCCGGGCCTTCGCCGGAAAATGCGAGGATGGTGAAGGGATCGCCCAGCGCTTCGAGCGCGGCGCAAACGACCAGCAGGGCTTCTTTTTCCACGTCGATAACTCGCGATTCGCCGCTCACCCAGCTATCGGTCGAGCCGCTGACATCGACCAGCAGGGCGATGGCGACATCGCGCCGGGCGGGCCGGACCGCCTGATAGAGCCGATCATCCGGCGGGCAGCCGGCGCGGCGATCGGCGTGCGAGGCAACGTAAGCTTCGAGGTCGATTTCCGGGCCGTCCGGTTGGCGGCCAAGGCGTTGGCGGCGCGGACGCAGGCGTTCGAAACGGCGGCGGACTTCCTGCAACAGCGCGGCGCGGCGGCGCAGAACGCCGCGCGCCCAAGCGGGATCGCCCTCCGGAGCGACCCGTTCGCGGATCACCGCGCCGTGCTCGATGTAAACGCCGCGGCGGTAGTCCCACTCCGGGTAAAACAGCGCGGAATTGCCGTCGCCGCGGGTGACTTCCGCGATGCCGCGTGGCGCGGGATCGTCGCTGGAAAGGATTTCCCGGGCGCTGCCGGGCGTATCCACGAGCCGGGCTTCGGGCAGCTCGGAAAGGGAATCGCCAAGGTCGTCCGGATCCGCTTCGTCGTCGCGGTCGGTCGGGCGCTGGAGGCCCATCGGGTCCTCGACGGATTGCTGCGGATCGTCCACCTGGATCATCAGCATGCCCGGGTTCGAATCGTCCTCGTCGGGGGTGGCTTCGCGGACTTTCGGGCGGCGCTTCATCTTGCTGACGCGGGCCGGGAGCGGCGGCGCGCCCGGGTCGTCGGACGCCGTGGCATCGCGGAAAACGGTAGCGGGCGGCGCGGTGACCTGGCCCCAATACGCCACGGCGGGCAGCCCGCGGAACGGTCCTTCCTCCTTATCGAAACGGGCCGCGGCTTTCTTCGCCCACGCTGCGGACTCGGCGGGATTTCCTGAAACGTTGGTCATTTCATACTCCAACGTGGAAATGAGTTCCGCCTCCACCGCCCGTTCCCGCGGGGTGAGGACTCTGGAATCCGGCCGCGTCCGGCATTCCGCATCGCGGGCGGCGCGAACGGCGGGTTGGAGGCCGGGCAAGGATTCGGCGAGCCATCGATCCACTGCGGCGGCTTCGCGCAGCAGATAGAGAAACCGCTGCAGCGGCTCCGCGGGTAACATCGCGGGCGTGCCGCGAGCGGCGCGGGCGGCAGATTGCGAGGCGAGCAAACGGTATTTCAGCAAACCCTCCGCGGCGGGCAGCGTGGGTGGCAGGTGGAGATGGATGCCATCGGTGGAGGCGAGGATGCGGCGCTCTAGAAGGTGCTTGGGAATCCGCCGGCCGATGCGGGCAAAGAAGTTGGGCGAGATCGGCTGCTCGGCTTGAAGAATCCGCAGCGAGATGCCGAATGCCGCACTCACAAACAACTCCAGCCTGCCGCGCACCTCGGCCAGCCGCACCAGTTCCGGCTGCCGCGCCGCGGAGTTCCGCTGCCAAAGTTTCTGCGCCACGAGCGTCGCGCGGTACGCGCCGTCGATGATGACTCCTTCGGGTTCGCCCATGGTGAGGATGCCTCAGTGCGCCATTGTCAGGTCCACCAGATCGAGCATCGCTTGCAGCAAATCCGCATCGTCGGACAGCGGGGCGACGAGGCCGACGCGGCAGGCGGTTTTCAAGGCGATGCCGCCGGCCGCGAGGCGGGCGGTGGCGACGAGGAGCCGGGTGCTCGGGACCTCGGCGAGGCCACGGTCTCGGAGATTGCGGAGGCGACCGGCGAGGGTGACGAGCTGGCGGGCGGTGGCGAGATCGATGTCGCTTTCGTGGGCGACGATGCCTGCCTCGCGCTCGGCTTCGGGGAAATCGAACTCAAGCGCGACGAAGCGCTGGCGGGTGCTCGGTTTCAAGTCCTTGAGGACGTGTTGGTAACCGGGGTTGTAGGAAATGACGAGTTGGAAGCCGGGCGCGGCTTCGATGAGTTCGCCGGTTTTTTCGACCGGCAGCACGCGGCGGTGGTCGGTGAGCGGATGGATCACGACGACCGTGTCCTGGCGGCTTTCCACAACTTCATCCAGGTAGCAGATCGCCCCGGAGCGGGCGGCGCTGGTGAGCGGTCCGTC
Organism: Luteolibacter sp.; assembly: GCA_043748885.1. Classification (GTDB taxonomy): domain Bacteria; phylum Verrucomicrobiota; class Verrucomicrobiia; order Verrucomicrobiales; family Akkermansiaceae; genus Luteolibacter. The sequence continues at coordinate 8,947 of JAYVEJ010000341.1, forward strand.
CTGCCAGACGGTTTCGCCGCCACGGACAAGGTAGCGGCCGGTAAGGTCGCTGGCGGACAGATCGTCATGGCAGGAAACGGTGACCAGCGGCCGCCCGAGCTTCCACGCCATGTGCTCGACAAAGCGTGTTTTTCCGCAACCGGTCGGGCCTTTCAACATGACCGCCAGCGAGCGGGCGTGGCATTGCTCAAAGAGCGCGATCTCATCCGCTAGGGCGACGTAGAATGGTTCCTTTTCGGGGACGGCGGGAATCATGCTGCGCCAGTTTCGGGGACGACAGTTCCGGGCACCGCCGCGGCCGGCAAGGGTCTTGGTCCGGCGCGGAAGAAGTCGATGATGAACAATGCGGAGCCGATGACGAAGATGATTCCCGCCATCGAGAGCATGAGGAAATGCACCTGCAACTTAAGTTGGGTCTCCATATAGCCAAGTCCCATGATGCGTTCGAGATAGGTCTGTGCGATGCCTGCCGCGCCGAAGGCCAGGGTCATACCGAACATGCCCACGCACATCAGCCAGAACGCCCAATAGCCCATTTTCTGGCTCGCGCCGACCTCGCGTTTCGTGAGATATGGCATCGCGAAACTGATGATGGCGAGATTGATCATGACATAGGCACCGAAGAAGGCGGAGTGTCCGTGCATGGGGGTGATCATAGTGCCGTGCGTCCACTTGTTGACTGCGGGCCACGTATGGGAAAGGCCGAGCAAACCGGCGCCGAATGCGGTGTACACCGCGCTGCCGACCGTCCAGTGCAAGGCGAGAGTGTTCGGATGGGAAAGCCCCGAACGGCGCATCGCGATGTAGGCATAGACGACCATGACAAACAGCGCCAGCGGTTCCAGCGCGCTGAAGATGCCGCCGATCGGCAACCAATATTTCGGCACCCCGACCCAGTAGTAATGGTGGGCGGTGCCGAGGATGCCGGCGATGAACACGAGTCCGACAATCACATAAAGCCATTTCTCCATCACCTCGCGGTCGGTGCCGGAAAGGCGGATCAGCAGATAGGCCAGCAAGCCTGCTTGGATCATTTCCCAGACACCTTCGACCCAAAGGTGAACCGTCCACCAGCGGTAGAAAATGCTGATGGTATAGTTGTCCCACGACGCCAGCGCGGGAAGGTAGAGCAGTGCGGAAAGCGCGAGACCGGCGACTAGGACGCCTTCGGTAGTCGTCCAGCGGCCCGCCTTTTTGATGGTCATCAAAATGTTGTAGAGGAAAATCAACATCGTAATGACGATGGCGATTTTCACCGGGTAGGGTTGTTCCAGAAGTTTGTTTCCTTCCGTCCAACCGAACAAATAGCCGACGACCGCGGTCACTCCGGCCACGGCCCACAAACCTAGCTGGAAGAAGGCGAGTTTGGGACTGAAGATTTCATGCCGGGATTCTTCCGGCACCACATAGTAGGTGCCGCCCATAAAGCCCGTAAGCACCCATACGATGAGCAGGTTGGTGTGGCAGGCTTTCGCCCGGTCGAACGGAATGATGTCCAGCAGCGGATCGGGTCCGAGGTATTTGACGACGGACATGAGTCCGAAGACCATTTGCAGTCCGAACAGGCAGAGCGCGAGGGCGAAATACCAGTAGGCGATGGATTGGGTACGATAGCGCATGGTGGTGGTAGATCAGCGGAGGGAAGAGAGATATTCGACGAGTTGGTCGAGCTGTTGGGACGTCATGCCCTTGTCGAGACCGGGAGGCATGAACGAGGTGCCAGCGGCGGAGAAGGTTGCACCGGGCACGAGATGGGCGCTCGGCTCGACGATGGATTCATGGATGTAACCGGCGGCATCCTTGGCCTTGCCTTTGTAATCGGCATTGCCGATGTGTCCGGTGGCGCGGGTGCCGATGCCGGCGAGGCTCGGTCCGGCCATGACGACGTCGGGTTGGGTCGAGTGGCAGGTCGCGCAGACGTGAGCGGGATTGCGGAAGATTGCTTCGCCCTGAGCGACCGGATTATCCGAAACGGCGACGTTTGGCGTGGGATTTTGGGCCGTGTGTGCGCCGGCGAGTTGGCCGCTGGAAACCACGATCGGGCGCGGTGGCCAGCCTGCGGTATCGATGTTGGAAACCCAGTCGAGGAACGAGATGACGTCTTTGATTTCCTGCTCGGTGAGGTTCTGGTTGGGCATCAACCGGCGGTTCTTCTCCTCGGAGTAAAACTGCGAGGGATCTTTCAGGAAGGCGGTGAGATAAGCCACGCCGCGCTGTTGGGTGATCTTGGTGAGGTCCGGCGCGTAGTAGGCTCCCTCGCCCATGAGCGTGTGGCAGTTGATGCAGTTTTTCCGGTGCCAGACGTGTTTGCCCTCAATGACCTGCGGGGTCAGCTTGTCGGCGTTGGTCAATTTTCCGAACTGGCGGTGGCTGTCGATGGTGAGTCCGACGAAGATCGCCGAGAACAGCAGGGTGCCGATAATGAAAAACAGGCGGGTATGGCGCTTGGTCATGGGATTTCCGAGAAATTGGGTTCGGGAAATAACGGCTCAGACGCCGATGTGGCTCCAGTTCGCGATCATGATATAGAAAGTGTAAACGATCGTGATGGCCATCAGCAGCAGCACGAAATACCCGAAAATTTTCAACCCAAGGTGGGTGGCGGCGGTGCGTTTATCCGGTACGGCGGTGGGCTGGGCACTCATAGGATGGGGAAATCGAGGGAAATGGCAGCGCGAGGTCCAATCCCCAATTGCCAAGAGCGGGGACATACAACAGAGGAGGGGGCCGTGCGGCAAGAACGCTTATCCGGAAAGTGTGACGCGGGTCACAAAAACCGATTGTTTTCTCCATTATGAGCGATTTGTGGCACCCATCAACATCATCCAGCGAGCGACTGAAACCTACCGTTCGAAAGTGGTTTCGCCCCAAAATACTTCCCTTGGACTTGATCGCATCAATTCGGCGCGGGACGTGATGATCTCTTCCTAGCTCCCGCAACACTTCCCTTGCAGACTTTCACTCTGCGGGGAGGACGCTTTTGAAGAGATTTTCGTCAAAAAGCGCCCTCATCGCCACTGGATCGGTGACCGTGATGGTCTTGCCCTTGACCTTGACCAAGCCCTGATCGCGGAGTTTTCCGAGGAGCCGCGAAAGTGTTTCCCGCCGGGTGCCCAGCTCGGAGGCCAGGACAGATTTGGGAACCGAAAGTTTGAAAACCACGGGAACCGCCGATTCACCAGTTCGCTGGAGCAACCAGTGAAGCAGACGCGTTTCGACCTTCTGCAGACGGTAGCTGTCGATCGTGGCGACCAGTTCGTGGAGATGGCGGCTGAGAGATGCAAGCATTCGGAGGGCCAGCTCCGAATTGACGCGCAGGTGGTCGAGAAACGGCGTCGATTTCACCAAAACGATCTCACTGGCTTCCAATGCGAGCGTGTGGGCGGGATACCCGGGCAGTCCCGCCACCGCAGGCTCGGCGAATGAACCACCGGGATGGATCAGATGGATCACTTGCTCGCGACCGGCTTCGTTGATCCGGTATGCTTTGATGCATCCTTTGAAAACGATGTAAAACCCGATCACGGGATCCCCTTCACGGAAAAGGATCTGGCCCTTGGGCAAAAGGATGCGTTCGGAGTAGCTAGCGATCTGGAGCAATTCGGTCGTGCCCAGCCCGGAGAAAATGGAGCTGTTTTGAAGTGCCTGGGCCAGGGCGGCGGTTCGGATTGTGTCGGTTTCGATCTCGGTCATGGGAATCGGAGTTGAAGAAGATTTGATGTAGGTCAAATCTGCGGGTCGGCGGTGTTGTCCCCCGGGGCGGGTTGGTTGTTGCTGGCCACCGGGTGAGTCCCATTCGACTCGGGTAGCGCCCTCATTGCTCATCATCCTTTTTGAAAAACCTGGGTGCATGCCAGATTGCCCAAAGCGCGGCTCCGGCGATCCATGACCAGGAAGCGTATTCGTAGTGCGTCATCATCACCCGTGGCAGAAAATCCGCAGACACCCGGGTGAGTGCGGCGAGCACGATGGCAAAAACGATGATTCGTGCCGTCCACGAGCGATTGGCAAATCGTTCCACCCGCCCGCTATGGCCGAACAGCACGCGGCTGCCGGCGATCAGACAGACCAACCCGAACCCGCTGACAAACACAAGGTGCTCCACCGCGATGTGGCGCGAGTCGAAAAACACCGGGGCGATCAACCCGGCGAGCGCCAGCGGGAGACACCAGATGCGCAGCGCGTTGGCGAGGGTGCCGACTTGCGGCGAACCCGGTTTCAGCAGCCAGCGGACATTCGACATCGCGAACCCAAAAGCGGCGACCCGCAGCAACAAGCCTGCACTCTCGTTCAGCCAGACTTCCACCCCGAAGCTGGCCACTAACACAAGAGCGGCGATGCTCATATTCCGCCACGACTTGCGGGTTTCCGCTCCCGGCTCAGGTTCGCCGAAAGCATTGCCTAGCAGCCGCGGAAACAGGAAGATTCCCACGCCCATCACCGGACCCAACAGGAACCCCTGATAGAGTAACAGACCCGCGAGGCGGTGAACGCCCGCAATGGCCCACCATGCCGGATTCAGCCACAAGACCGTCCCCGCGATGCCGCAAACCAATCCAGTGGCGGCAAGTAACAAGGGCGGCGGCGGGAACTCTTTGCGGAAACCCACGACCCGCACCCCGAGGGCGACGGCGAATCCGAGTAGGAGCGCGAGAAACAGGCGGTCGCCCCAGACATTCATCCCGCGCAGATGGCAGATTCCGCCCGCAAGATGAAGGATCAACAAGGGCACCAGCTCCCACGGCTTCAACCGCGGGGCACTCAACATCCTCGGCCCGGCGGTGCCCATGAATCCGACCACAAATGCACCAGCGAATGCCTGGATCATCACCCGCGCATGACTCACGCCGGGGTAGAAGCTCAGATGGCCCTTGTAAAAAAGCGGCCACATCATCACTCCGGCGATGCTGAATAGAATCCCGCTCAGGAAGAAGATCCGGTAGGGTTCGCTGCCGAGCCACACCAGCGGGTCGGAAATGGTTCGGGACTTGCGTTTGGCGTGACGACAGACGGGAAAACTCATGGAATCAGGCAAGAGCGGGTGATGTGTCGGCTATTTCGGTCTGGGTCAAGTAGCATCCGGGATCGGAACCCCAGAGGTCGCCGTGGTTGGTGAACGCCGCGCGGGTGCGGAAACCACCGCCACAGATTGCAAACCATTTGCAAGCGGCGCAAGGGCCGGTCATGCGGGCTTGGCGTTGCTGCGGGGAAAGTCGCCCGATCGAACGAATCGAAGTTAACATTTCGGTGGCAGCCGGATTGCCACCTTCCCAGATTTGGGAGAACGGCATTCGCTTCACGTTGCCGAGAACCACGTCCTGCCAGAATTGATCGGGATGGACGTTGCCTTGGGTGTCGATGTTGGCGATGCCACGGCCTGAGCTGTTAGCGCCGCCGCCGTTCCATTCGAGCAGCCGGCGTGCTTCAGCGAGGTTTGGATGATTTTCATTTTCCATCCGGACCAGCAGATACGCGCCGTCGGCCGGTTGGGTGACGGTGAGTACCTCGCGCTCCACTCCTTGTTGGTGCCACGCCTCTACGCGTGAAATCAGGGTGTCGATGGCACCACGGGCGGCCTTGGATTCCAGGACTTGCAATTCACTGCCCCGACCGGCGGGCACGAGGTGATAGAAACAAACGCGCTGGATTTCCTGGTCCTCGATGAAGTCGAGAATCTGGCCGATGTTCTCCACATTGTGGCTGGTAAGCGTGAGCCGGAGACCGGTCTTCTGATCGACCGCATGGCAGTTTTTGAATCCGCGGACGGCGGCATCAAACGCTCCTTCCTTGCGGCGGAACTGGTCATGGATCTCACCAATGCCATCGAGCGAGATGCCGACGTAGGCCACATTCGCCGCCTTGAGCCGGGCGGCCTTTTCCAGAGTGATGAGAGTCCCGTTGGTGGAAATCGTCAGTTTCAAGCCGGCCGCCGAGGCGTGGTCCACCAGATCGAAGAAGCGCGGATGAATCAATGGCTCGCCACCCGAAAGCAACAGCGAAGGAATCTGATAGTCGGCTAGATCCTTCACCACGGCCTGCATTTCCTCCCACGACAATTCGCCGGGATACTGCATGGCGTTGGAATCCGAGTAGCAATGCACACAGCGCAAATTGCAGGTGCGGGTGATGTTCCAGACCGTGATGGGTTTGCGGTCACGGGCGTTTGCCGGACTGCCGCGGTGGCCATAGCGAAGTTCGTCAGCGGGCTGGGCGACGCCAGTCCAGAGTTTGGTGAGATTGATCATGGGATGGAGTTATGGGAGTTAGATTTAAACGGTTGTCATTGCTTTCGGCACATAGGCGCAGGAGGGATCGGCGGCGAAGGGATCGCCATAGACGCCATAGGCCCGGGAACGGGAACCGCCGCAGACGCTGCGGTATTCGCAGACGCCGCATTTACCGCCGAGCGCGTCGTTGTCGCGCAGGGAAACAAAGAGCGGGTGGTGCCGATAGATTTCCGCGGGATGGGTGGTCTTCACATTGCCGCAAACCATCGGCAGGAACCCGCTGGGCGAGACTTCGCCGGTGTGCGAAATGAACATGACGCCGCGACCGTCGCGAATCCCGAGCGGTGAGCGCATCCCGGGACGCGGACGGGACGCGCCGCCGCCCATCTTCTGCATCACGACACGCCGGAAGTGGTGACCCTCGGTGGTTTTCACCGCAAATGGGGCTTTCCCGACAAGGCCTGCCATGTCTTCGAAGACCCGCTCGATATCCTCCGGGTCCGGCAGATCATCCAACCCGGCGCGGCCGGTGGGGACCAGCAGGAACACGCTCCACATCGCAGGCATCAGCTTGAACATAAGTTGTTTGAAAGACTCGTATTCATGGATGTTTCCACGGGTAAGGGTGGTGTTGATTTGCAGGCTCAAGCCGACCGCGTGGGCGCGGCGCACCGCTTCGATCGTGCGGTCATAAGTGCCCTTCACGCCGCGGAATGAGTCGTGCGTTTCACGGGTCGCACCATCGAGACTGAGAGACATGCGTTGCACGCCTGCGGCTTTGAGTTCTGCGAAATCCACCTGCAACAGGCGCTGGGTGGCGGATGGGCTGAGACCCACGTGCAGGCCGGCAGCGGACGCTTGGCGCACCAGGTCCAGCGCGTCGCGCCGCATGAGAGGGTCGCCGCCAGTTAGAATCAACATCGGTGGCTTCCACTCCGCGAGCTGCCGGATCAGGGTCGTGGCTTCCATGTCATTCAATTCCTCGGGATGCCTGCGAGGTTGGGCTTCGGCACGGCAGTGACTGCACGCTAAGGCGCAGGACCGGGTGATCTCCCAGAACACCAGAAAGGGACGATCCTTGAAATCGTAGTCGTCCATTCCGGGCATTCCGGTGGGACGTTCCAGCATGGCGTTGGCGGTCACGAGCCGATTGAAGAGTCTATTTTTAAATAAAGAAAGTTTTTTCTTGTTTGGCGGTCGTCGTCGGGGAAAGTGGTCTCACCATGAGCCACACAGCCACCGTATTCACGCCTGCGGGAACGCCCCTGTCCGACCGGACCGTTGGGGAAATCGTCGCGGAAAGCCCCTCGCAAGCGCGAGTTTTCCAAGCATTCGGGATTGATTTTTGCTGCCAAGGCGGCAGAACACTGCGCGAAGCCTGCACCCTCAAGGGAATCGAAATCGAGTCAGTTCTCGAACAACTGGAAGCGGGAAATGCAGAGAAGGCAGAGCCCGCAAACAACCCGGCCCTGTTGCCGCCGGTGGAGCTGATCCACTACATCGTGGAAACCCATCACGCGTATTTGCGCAACGAGCTTCCCCGCTTGCAGGCGATGTCCGAGCGGGTTTCCAAGGTCCACGGCGGACACACAGCTTCGCTGGTTGAAGTTTACTGGATCTATTGCGAAATGGCCGATGAGCTGGCCGGTCATCTGGTCAAGGAAGAGCAAATTTTATTTCCAGCGATCCAGGCACTGTGTGCCGGAGAAGCCGCGACCATGCCACTCGATGGTCCGGTGGCTGTCATGCTCAAGGAACATGAAGACGCAGGCGGCGCTCTTGCGCGGCTCCGGGAATTGACCCACGGATTCACCGCTCCGCCGGAAGCGTGCAACACCTACCGCGCCCTGTTCGCCGGGCTGGCCGAGTTGGAAGAAGACCTGCACCGCCACATCCATCTGGAGAACTCGGTGCTATTTCCACAAGCACTCGCGATGTCGAATACCCGATGACCCTATGAAAACCGCTGACGCCCCATCCCCAAGCATCGTCGCAACTGCCACAATCACCGGTCTCGGCTTCGAGCGAAATTTCGCCACCCCGGGAGTCTCGCCGTTCGATGAAATCGAGTGGAGCAAGCGCACCGCGGAGATCACCGACGACCGCGGCAAAACGATGTTCCGCCAGGAAAACGTGGAGGTGCCCAAGGCGTGGAGCGAACTTGCCACCAAGATCGCCGTTTCAAAATATTTCTACGGCGACGCCACCCTCGGCAACGATCCTAACACCGGCGGTCGCGAGCACTCCGTCCGCCAGCTCATCCACCGCGTCACCCGCACCATCGCCGACTGGGGACTCACTGACGGCTATTTCGCCGACGAGGAAAGCGCGGAGAATTTCCATGCCGATCTCACCTGGCTTTGCCTCCATCAATACGGCGCGTTCAACTCGCCGGTGTGGTTCAACGTCGGCCTCTACGACCAATACGGCATCGGCGAAGACAGCGGCGAAGGCAACTGGTATTGGAACGCCCAAGCGGGAAAAGCCGAACGCGCCCCCGGCCAATACCACTACCCGCAGGCCAGTGCCTGCTTCATCCAAGGCGTGGAGGACAAAATGGAGGACATCATGCGCCTCGCCTCGTCGGAAGCCATGCTCTTCAAATACGGCTCGGGCACCGGCACCGATCTATCAACCTTGCGCTCCACCCGCGAGAAACTCTCCGGCGGTGGCAAGCCGTCCGGCCCGCTCTCCTTCCTCCGCATTTACGACCAGGTGGCGAACGCCGTGAAATCCGGTGGCAAAACCCGCCGCGCCGCGAAAATGAACACGCTCAAGGACTGGCATCCAGACATCGAGGAATTCATCGAAGCCAAAACTATCGAGGAAAAAAAAGCCTGGGCGCTCATCGAGCAAGGTTACGACGGCTCCTACAATGGCGACGCCTACGGCTCCGTCATGTTTCAAAACGAGAATCTATCCGTCCGCGCCAGCGACGAGTTCATGCAGGCCGCCGTGGACGATGGCGATTGGTGGACGCGCCGCGTCATCGATGGCGACCCCTGCGAGAAAAAGAGTGCTCGCGATCTTCTGCGCAAAATCTCGCTCGGCACCTGGACTTGCGGCGATCCTGGCATGCAGTTCGACACCACCATCCACACCTGGCACACCTGCAAGGGCAGCGGTCGCCAGCATTCTACCAACCCGTGCTCGGAGTATCTTTTCCTCAACGACACGGCCTGCAATCTGGCCTCGCTCAATCTCGTTAGATTCAGGAAGAGCGACGGTGCGTTCGACGTGAAGCGCTTCAAACACGCCGTCCGCCTGTTCATCGTGGCGCAGGAAATCCTCGTGGACCGCGCCAGCTACCCCACCCAGCCGATCGCGGAAAACTCCCACGCCTTCCGCACGCTCGGCCTCGGTTTCGCCAACCTCGGTGCCCTCATCATGAGCCGCGGTCTCGGTTACGATTCGGATGAGGGCCGCGCCCTCGCCGGCTCCATCACCGCGCTCATGACCGGCCACGCCTATCAAGTCAGTGCCGAACTCGCAGCGATCACCGGGCCATTCCCATCCTATCGCGACGCCCGCTACGGCACGGTGAGAAACCCGCCCGCGCCGTCGAACGAGCCCACCATGCGCGAAGTCATTTCGCGCCACCGCGATCTGGCCTACACCCTAGCAGACAATGCCGACTGCCAGCCCATCATCGATGCCGCGCGCCATGCTTGGGACCGGGCGCTCGACGCCGGACGCAGCCATGGCTACCGCAACGCGCAGGTCACCGTGCTCGCGCCCACGGGCACCATCGGCTTTCTGATGGACTGCGACACCACCGGTATCGAGCCGGACATCGCGTTGGTGAAATACAAGCTTCTCGCTGGCGGCGGCATGTTGAAGATCGTCAACCAAACCGTCCCGCCCGCGCTCCGACGCCTGGGCTACGGCGATGACGAAACCGCCGCCATCCTCCAGCACATCGACCAATGGGACACCATCGAGGACGTCACCGACGACGAAACCGGCCAGATCGTCCGCAGCGGACTGAAGCCCGGTCACCTGCCGGTTTTTGACTGCGCCTTCAAGCCCTACAAGGGCAGCCGCAGCCTCCACTATCGCGGTCACCTCCTGATGATGGCCGCCGCCCAGCCGTTCCTATCAGGTGCCATTTCGAAAACGGTCAACCTCCCGGAAAACGCCACCGTCGAGGACATCATGCAGACTTACATCGAGGCGTGGCAGCTCGGCTTGAAGGCGGTCGCCATCTATCGGGACGGTTCGAAACGCTCCGCACCGCTCAACACCAAAAAGACCTCCGACATGGGCGGCGGCGGACAAGCGACCGATGACTTCGCCACCCAACTCACCAAGCTAGCAGCCGAAAACGACTCCCTCCGCGGCCAACTCGACAGTCGCTCGCGCCGCTTCATGCCGGACACGCGGATGTCTCTAACGCACAAATTCGAGATCGCCGGGCATGAGGGCTACATCACCGTCGGTCTCTATCCAGACGGTCAGCCGGGCGAGCTTTTCGTCCAAATGTCCAAAGAAGGCAGCACCATCGGTGGCCTGATGGATACGGTGGCCACGCTCACCTCCATCGCCCTGCAATACGGCGTGCCGCTCGAACAGATGGTACACAAGTTCGCCTATCAGCGTTTCGAACCCAGCGGCTTCACTTCCAATCCGGACATCCGCTCCGCCTACAGCATCACCGACTACGTCTTTCGCTGGATCGGCTGCCAGTTCATCCAAGGCTATCGCCAGGCCACGTCACCGGGTTCGGATCAAGCGGATCTCCCGATGCCCGAGCTGCCGGAAATGGAAAAGCGCGCGCTCAACCGCCCGGTCCCGGAACTCAGCCTGGCAAATCATTCACACCAGAGGGTCGCCCGCGTCCAAACCGCGCTCGGCACCGCCTACATGGGCATCACCTGCTCGAACTGCGGCTCGGACAAAGTCATCCGCGCCGGAGCCTGCGGCGTCTGCACCCAGTGCGGCACCAGCCAGGGATGCAGTTGAGCCGACACCCTCGTTTCCCCTAACAAACTTTCATGAATCCTCATTCTATCACCGCTGCTGAACTTCCACCGATCATCCAGGGAGGCATGGGCGTCGGCGTTTCCGGCTGGCGTCTTGCGCACACGGTTTCCCAAGCTGGCCAGCTCGGCGTCGTTTCCGGCACCATGCTGGACGTCGTCATCGCACGCACCCTCCAGCTCGGCGATGAAGGCGGCCACATCCGCCGCGCCTTGCAGCAGTTTCCCCATCAGGAAATGGCGGCCCGCCTGCTGAAGCGCTATTTCCACGAGGGCGGAATCGCGCCGGACGCGTCCTTCAAGTCCACGCCGATGATGACATTTCCGCCAGCCAGGCCCGCAATGGAACTCTCCGTGCTCGCCAGCTTCGTCTCGATCTGGCTCGCCAAGGAGGGACATGACGGAAAGGCCGGTCTCAATCTGTTGGAAAAAAGCCAGCTCCCCACGATGTCCGCGCTTTACGGCGCGATGCTTGCCGGGGTCGATGTCGTGCTCATGGGTGCCGGCATCCCGCGCCAGATCCCGGGCATTCTCGACCGCCTGGCTGCGGGAACCGTCGCCGAACTCCGCCTCGACGTGACCGGCGCGGATCGAACCTTCGCCGTTGAGTTCGATCCAGCTCGCTTCTGCCACGCCCCAACGCAGTCGCTCAAGCGTCCGCTCTTTCTCGCCGTCGTCTCATCACCCGTTCTAGCGGAAAACCTCCGCCGCAAGTCATCGGGAAAGGTCGATGGCTTCGTCGTCGAGGCTGCCATCGCCGGGGGCCACAACGCCCCGCCGCGCGGCGCGATGCAGCTCACCGAAAATGGCGAGCCACTCTACGGACCGCGCGATGCGATCGAGGTTTCAAAATTCCGCGAGATCGGCCTGCCGTTCTGGCTCGCCGGTGGCTACGGCAGCAAAGGAAAACTCCGCGACGCACAAGCCGAGGGAGCGATGGGCATCCAGGTGGGCACCGTCTTCGCGCTGAGCGATGAATCCGGTTTTGATCCGAAATTGAAGGCGCAACTCATCGACGCCATCCGCCGCAATGACCTCGCGGTCTTCACCAATCCTTCCGCCTCGCCCACCGGTTTTCCGTTCAAGATCGCCCAACTTCCGGAGACTCTATCGGAACCCAAGGTTTACGAACATCGCGAACGCGTCTGCGATCTGGGAGTACTCCGGGAAACCTACATGAAGGACGACGGCAGCGTCGGCTTCCGCTGTTCCGCCGAGCCTATCGACCTCTATGCGGCCAAGGGCGGCGACGTAAGCCGCACAGTCGGCTCGTCGTGTCTTTGCAACTCGTTAGGTGCCTCTATCGGCCTCGGCCAACGCCGCGCCCGCGGCATCGTCGAGCCACCGCTCATCACGCTTGGCGACGATCTGGACAGCATCCGCGGCATGCTTTCTAACGCCGCAACAGGCTACTCCGCGCAACAAGTGATCGCGAAACTTCTGGAGTAAGGCGCCATTCCCTCACCGCGGCTGGGGCACCTTTTTGACGAATACCGCGAGAGTGGTTTCTACCAGGAAGCGCCGCCCGTTTTCCTCCAACTTCAGGAAATCGTCGTGGAGTGGGCAAGGGTTTCCCGAACCGCACCAACCCGGTCCGAAGGGACACGGACACTCGGTGATTTCCCGTTCGAAAATTCCCACGATGTCCGCAAGCCGGATTTCCTCCGGCGGGCGGGCTAACCGATAGCCGCCACCCGGGCCGGTGACCCCCCTCGTCAGCCCGGCCGAAGCCGCCTCGCTCAGCAATTTAGCAGCCAACGCCGTGGGGATATTCCGCACCCGGCCGACTTCCGCAGACGAGATCGACGCCACTTCGGGACTGTAGCGCTCCGCGAGATAACTCATCGCCGAGACCGCCTGCCTTGCTAATTTACCGTATCGGAACATGCGCAGATCCTGCGTATTCTTGCGCATTAATCCAGACAAAAGAATTAATGAAGCTTTTTTCTTGATTGGTTGACGCAGTCGCCGTGTGATTCGAGGCGTCACGACATTGTCACGCTGTCAAACCCGGCACTCCATCCCACCTCACAACGCCATGTCTGGAAAACACATGATCCTACCCATCACCCTTTGCGCGGTCCTCGCCATCGGCTGCAGTTCCAAAGAGGAGGCCGAGAAATCCGCCGAAGCCGCCCCGACGCCGTCCGAGATCCTCGAAGGAAAACCGGAAGTCCACGGAACCGAAGTCAAAGCAATCGCGCTTACCCATCCACTCAACCAAGAGTGGGTCACCCATGGCAAGGCCACCTATGAAATGAAGTGCCTCGCTTGCCACAAACTGACTGCCGACAAACTCGTCGGTCCCGGTTGGATGGGCGTTACCAAACGCCGCAAGCCCGAGTGGATCATGAACATGGTCACCAATGTGGACATGATGCTCGAGAAGGACGAGGAAGCGCAGAAATTGTTGGAACAATGCCTCGTCCGCATGCCGAACCAGAACCTCACTCAAGACGAAACGCGCAAGGTGATCGAATTCATGCGCGGAAATGACGGAGAAAACTAAAACTACCAATCTACACTAACGATGAAATCACATATCTCTCACACTCTCGTCGGCATTCTGGCCATTTCCGGCATCGTCCTGACGACGAGTTGCAAGCCCAAAGGCATGATTCAGAAAGTCGAGAGCGGCACCGCCGAAAAGGTCTATGTCCCACCCGGCAAATACGATGAAATGTATAACGTCGTTTCAGGCGGATTCAGCGGTGGAGTCGCTATTTACGGTCTGCCATCCGGTCGTCTGTTCCGCCAAATCCCGGTGTTTTCGCAGCATCCAGAGTCCGGCTACGGCTACAGTGAGGAGACCAAACCGATGTTGAACACCTCGTTCGGCTACCAGCCATGGGACGACCAGCACCACGTTTCGATTTCACAAACCAAGGGCGAACACGACGGGCGGTGGATCTTCGCCAACGCTAACAACACGCCGCGGGTGGCCCGCATCAGTCTGGAGACCTTCCGCACCGAGGAGATTCTCGAAATCCCCAACAGCTCGGGCAACCACTCGTCACCCTTCATCACCGAGAATTCGGAATACATCGTGGCCGGCACTCGTTTCGCGTATCCACTCGATGATGAGGGATCTAACCCCGACGTGCCGATCGCCTCGTTCAAGGAGAATTTCAAAAGCACGCTCAGCATGATCTCAGTGGCGCAGGATAGCGGGCGCATGAAGGTTGCCTTCCAAGTGCTGCTCCCCGGTATCGACATCGACCTCGCCCGTGCCGGCAAACAGAAATCCCACGGCTGGATGTTCTTCACCTGTTATAACAGCGAAGAGGCGCACACCTTGTTAGAAGTGAACGCCTCGCAAAAAGACAAAGACTTCATCGGCGCGGTGGATTGGAAAAAGTGCGAGGAATACATCAAGGCTGGCAAGGGCCGCAAATCCAAGGCCAAGCACGTTCACAACGTCTGGGATGAGAAAACCCATTCCGCCACCTCCACCGTGGAGGATGAAGTCATCCTGCTCGATCCGAATGAACTTCCCGGCATCGTCTATTTCATGCCCTGCCCCAAGTCACCCCACGGCTGCGATACCGATCCCACCGGCAGTTATATCGTCGGCAGTGGCAAACTTGCCGCGCTGATTCCGGTATTCTCCTTCGACAAGATGAAGAACGCCATCGCGGCGAAAGACTACGAAGGCGAATTCCATGGCATTCCAGTGCTCAAATATAACTCAGTCCTCCATGGCGAAGTCAAGAAACCCGGCCTCGGCCCCTTGCACACCGAGTTCGATGGCAAGGGCTTCGCCTATACTTCGATGTTCGTGACTTCCGAGATCGTAAAATGGAATCTTGAAACGTTGAAAGTGGTGGATCGCAGCCCCACCTTCTACTCGGTCGGTCACTTGACCATCCCTGGAGGTTGCACTGTGAAGCCCCATGGTAAATATGCCATCGCCTACAACAAGATCACCAAGGACCGCTATCTCCCAACCGGGCCCGAACTCACCCAGTCCGCCCAGCTATTTGATATTTCCGGCGATAAGATCAAACTCCTGCTCGACTTCCCGACCGTCGGCGAACCTCACTACGCGGAAGCGTTTCCCGCCTCGCTGATTCAAGCGAAATCCAAGAAGTTTTATCGACTTGAGGACAACAACCACCCTTACGTCACCAAGAGCGAAAAGGATGCAAAAGTCGTGCGTGATGGCAACCGGGTGGATGTTTACATGACCGCCATTCGCTCCCACCTCGCGCCGGACAACATCGAAGGCATCAAGATCGGCGACGAAGTCTATTTCCACGTGACCAACCTCGAACAGGACTGGGACGTGCCGCACGGTTTCGCCGTCAAGGGTGCGATCAATGCGGAGCTCCTGATCATGCCCGGTGAGACCAGCACTCTGAAATGGATACCCGCCCGCGTGGGCATCGCCCCCTTCTACTGCACGGACTTCTGCTCCGCGTTGCACCAGGAAATGCAAGGTTATGCCCGCGTTTCCCCCGCAGGATCAACCACGCCGCTGAAGTTCGGCATCGGCGACACCGCTGATAAATAACCTCCGCCTTGGTTCCCTGACCTCGCGGGGATGCCAGTGACCGGCATCACCGCCAGGGAGAGTCGCACCCGGAAATTATCCCCATGCGCCCGCTACGCCCCATCACCCGCATCCTACTCGCCCTGGCCGTTCTGGCCATGATCTCCGGCTACTTCCTGCCGCTATGGGAAATCCAGCTTTGGGCACCCCAGTATCCGGAGGGACTCAATATGAAAATCTGGCTCGATCATCTGGGCGGAGATTTCGACATCATCAATGGCCTGAATCACTACATTGGCATGAGACACATCAAACAGGAGATGTTTCCAGAGTTTCTTTATATGGGTTATGTGCTCGGTTTTCTCATCGTCGCAGGCTTCGTTCCCGTGATCACCGGGAAACGTCGCTGGCTCCAGTTGTTCGTCGTCATCCTATTCCTCGGTGCGGGCCTCGGCATCTTCGATTTCTATCGGTGGGGCTATGACTACGGCCACAATCTCGATCCCAAGGCCGCGATTTCGGTGCCGGGAATGACGTATGATCCGCCGATCATCGGCTACAAGAGCCTGCTCAACTTCGTCGCTTATTCCGGGCCGGACAAAGGCGGTTGGGTGCTCATCGCAGCAGGAGTCCTGAGCACCGCGCTGCTGGTGTGCGAAGGGTTCATGGCACGAAGGAAATCTTCAAAAACTAGCGGTATGGCAGTTTTGCTACCGCTGTTCGCCATGCTGATGATCCTTCCCGGATGCAACTCGGAACCGCAACCTATCGCCTACGGCAAGGATGAATGCGCGGGCTGCAAGATGATCCTCGCGGACTTGCACTATGGCAATGAACTCATCACCGCCAAAGGCAAGGTGTTCAAGTTCGACGATGTGAAGTGCATGATCCAATTCATGGCCAAGGAACCCATCCAAAGCAATGCCGCCGGGCGGGCGCTCGTCATCGACTTCAACCAGTCCAACCGTTTTCTTCACGCCGAGCAGGCGGTCTATCTGAAACACCCCAAACTCCGCTCCCCGATGGACAGCGGCATCGCCGCCTTCACCAGTGCCGCTGCCGCCAACGCGGTGGACCATGAACTGGGCGGTAACGGCAAGATTCTCCAATGGTCGGAAATCACGAATCCCACTTCCGACGGACGCCTATGCACTCACTGATTCCATTTCTGCTAACCGGACTTGTGGTGCTTGAGGCATCCGCCGTGGAGCTTCAAGTGGGCACGGGGCAAACCCATGCCAGCATTGCCTCCGCCATCGCCGCCGCAGGTGCTGGCGACACGATCCGGGTTCACTCTGGAATCTATCAGGAAGGCACCCTGCGGATCGATAAATCCGTCACCCTTCTCGGTGAGAATGCACCGGTGCTGGATGGCGGCGGAAAACAGGAGGTGCTCACCATCACCGCGTCCGACGTCCGGGTGAGTGGATTTGAAATCCGCAACAGTGGCGTAAGCAGTCTTGAAGATTACGCCGGCATCAAGATTTCCGAAGCCGCCCGCGTCACGGTGGATAACAACCGGGTTCACCATTGCACATTCGCCATCTACCTCTCCAAGGCCAATCATTGCCGCGTTCTCAACAACCAGATCCGGGGTGAGTCCCACAACGAACAGGACATCGCCAATGGCATCCACCTCTGGTCCTGCAATCAGATCACGGTGATTGGAAATGACGTCCGCAACCAACGGGACGGCATCTACTTGGAGTTCGCGACGGATTCGGTGGTGGAGGACAATCACGTCGAAAACAACCTCCGTTACGGCCTCCATTTCATGTTTTCCCACGGCAATGCCTACCGCCGGAATTCCTTCATCCACAACAGCGCGGGCGTGGCCGTCATGTATTCGCGCAACGTGGAGATGACTTCCAATCACTTTTCCGCCAACTGGGGATCTGCCTCTTACGGTCTGCTTCTCAAGGATATGACGGAAGGTCGGATCACCGGAAATACCTTTGACCGCAACACCGTCGGAATCGCCATGCACGGCTCGAACCGCATGCACCTCGAGAAAAACGAGTTCCGTGACAACGGCTGGGCCATCCAGATTCAGGCGAGTTCATCGGACAATTCTTTTCTCAACAATAACTTCTCCGGCAACTCCTTCGACATCGGAGCGGAAGGCGAACTCGATAACAACCGCTTCGATCAGAACTACTGGGACAAATACGAAGGCTACGATTTAAAACGGGACGGCACTGGCGACGTGCCATTCCGTCCGGTAAGTCTCTATGCGGTGATCGTCGGGCGCGTGCCCTCGTCGATTCTGTTACTCCGCAGCCCGATCGTTCACCTCTTGGATCAGGCAGAGAAAGCGTTTCCCTCCATCACTCCCGAACGCGTTCTCGATGAAAACCCCGCGATGCGCCGGCATCCGCTCGTCACCTTTCTACCGCAAACCCCCAATCCGACCCAACGACCGTGAAACCGAAATCAATCCTGAGAGTCCTGCTATGTGTTTCTGCGAGCCTTCTGCTCAACCACTGTGAGAAATCCGCGTCACCAGCGGCGTCTGGCAGTGAATCGGAATCCGCCGCCCCCGTCTCCGGCCAATCTGCCGTGGCGGATGATGTCTCTCAAAAAGATGTCGTCAAGGTGGCTGTTGGCAGCCCCGCCCACACCACGTTGGTCACCGCAGTGAAAGCGGCGGAACTCGTGGATGTGCTTTCCAACGCAGGCCCCTTCACCGTCTTCGCTCCCACCAACGCGGCGTTTGACAAACTCCCCAAGGGAACGGTCGAAAGCCTCTTGAAACCGGAGAACAAGGAAAAGCTGGCCGACATCCTCCAATATCACGTCGCCGTGGGCGGCTATAAGGAAGAGATGCTAACGGACGGAAAGACTCTCAACATGGCCAACGGCGGCAACGTGAAAATCAGCGTGAAAGACGGCAAAATCATTCTCAACGGCACTGCCACTGTCACCGCAACCGTCGCCGCTTCCAACGGCATCGTCCATGTGATCGACGGCGTGCTGCTTCCACCGGCCCAGTGATTTCAAAGTTGAAATCTGAAATTTCAGATCCCCCTCCCATGATCGTCGCCCGTCATCTCACGAAATCATTCGGTCGCCTGCGGGCATTGGATGATTTCAGCGTGACGATGAATCGCGGGCAGTCGGTGCTGCTGATCGGCCCTAACGGCTCTGGCAAAACCACCTTCATCAAGTGCGTGCTCGGCCTCGTCCTTCCGAACAAAGGCGAGCTGACCTTGGATGGCGAAAGTCTGTTGCAGAACCCATCCCTCCGCCGCGCCATTGGCTACATGCCCCAGATCGGCCGGTTCCCCGACCATTTGCGCGTGGGCCAAATCTTCGAGATGATGCGGGAAATCCGCCGCGGCACCTTCACCAGAACCGACGAGGATCTGGTAGAAGCTTTCGGCATCGACAAGATCGCCCACAAAGCCGCCCGCACTCTATCGGGCGGCACCCGCCAGAAGGTCAGTGCTTGCCTCGCGTTCCTGTTCGACCCGGACATCCTCATTCTGGACGAACCCACCGCCGGTCTCGATCCGGTGGCCGCCGAAATTCTCAAAGAGAAGGTCCGCGCCGAGAGGGCGAACCATAAATTGATCTTGATGACCTCGCACATCCTCAGCGATCTCGACGAAATCACCAGCGATGTGCTGCACCTCATTGAGGGCAAACTCCAGTTCTACCGATCCATCAATGAACTGATGTCCGGGCAGGGCGATGAGAAACTCGGCCGTGTCATCGCGAGAATCATGCGGGAGTCCCCCACGCCCTGATTATCCATGCTGAAGATTGTCAAATACGTCGTCAAAGACATCGTCCGCAGCAAGATCGTGCTGGCTTATGCGGGCTTCCTGCTGGCCGGTTCGCTCGGACTATTCAACCTCGGCGGCGATAGCGCTAAGGGATTGATCGGCCTGTTGAGCTTGGTTCTGATGGTGGTGCCATTGGTCAGCTTGATCTTCGGCACGATTCACTTCTACAACTCCTACGAATTCATCGAACTCCTCGCCTCCCAGCCATTGAAACGCAGAACCATCCTGTTGGCTGAATTCATCGGAGTCTCGATTGCCCTAGGTTCGGCATTGCTGTTAGGCGTCGGTCTGCCGGTTCTGCTCTACGCGGCCAACGTCACCGGACTGACGCTGCTAGCTGTCGGACTCGTGCTGACGGTGATATTCGTCGCGCTGGCGTTTCTTGGTGCGGTCGCCACGCGGGACAAGGCCCGCGGCATCGGGGTCGCCATGCTGGTATGGTTCTACTTTGCGCTGCTGCACGGCGGAGTGATGCTTTTCGTGATGCTCACCTTTGAAGATTACCCGCTGGAAAAAGCGACGATGGCCATGATTTCGCTCAATCCCATCGATCTGGGCCGCGTGGTGGTCCTGCTGCAAATGGATGTTTCCGCGCTGATGGGTTTCACCGGCGCGATGATGAAGGATCTGTTGGGCACCGCACTGGGAACCGCCTGTGGGAGCGGAGTTCTTGCGCTTTGGGTGCTGGTTCCGCTGTCACTCTCGGTTGTGATCTTCCGCCGCAAGGATCTGTGATCGGATGCAACCGCGCCGCAACCCGAATGCCCCTATCCCATTTGGGTTTGCCTTGGCCAAGCCGCGCATCCCGGTTTAGCCTGCCCGCCGATTGATCGAAGTTCGTTTCCAACGTGGCCTGCACTTGCCGGAACTCGACCTGTGGCTGGACCCATGGGACGCGAAACCATGGGCATTCGTGTCCCACGCCCATGCCGATCATTTTGCCCGCCATGAATCCGCGCTCTGCTCGGAGGTCACTGCGGTGCTGGTCCACAAACGTTTCCACCTGGCGGAAAACCGGATCGAGCCGGCGTCCTTCCATGTGCCAGTCGCGCGCGATGGCTTCCGGCTGCGCTTGCTGCCCGCCGGTCACATTTCCGGCTCGGCAATGCTGCATGTCACCCGCATCAAGGACAACGCGAGCTTGCTCTACACAGGCGATTTTAAGACCCGCCGCGGTCGCACGGCGGAGGCAGTTAATTTTCTAGCAGCCGATACCTTGATCATGGAAACCACCTTCGGGCTGCCGAATTTCGAGTTTCCTGCACAGATGGAAATCGAGGCAAGCATCTTGCGCTTCATCCAGGATGCCTTCGCCGATGGCGAAACGCCGGTGCTGTTCGGCTACTCGTTAGGGAAAGCCCAAGAAGCGCTCGCGCTGCTAACAGAGCACGGAATCCCCGCGCTGCTCCACCCGACGGTGGCGGCGATGACCGTCGCCTGCCGCGCCGCCGGCTTCCAAATGCTGCCGGAGCCGGTGGAGTTCCAAGGTCACGCGCCAGCCGGCCATGTCATCATCGCGCCGCCTAACACGATCCGCTCCAAACTGCTGCGCGGGCTGAAATCCAAACGCACCGCGATGCTCACCGGCTGGGCGCTGCAACCCGGCTCGAAATTCCGCTACCGCGTGGATGAAGTTTTCCCGATGTCCGACCATGCCGATCATCCCGGCTTGATGGAATGCATCAAGCGCGTGCGGCCGAAGAAAATTCTAACCGTGCATGGTTATGCCAAGGAATTCGCCGCCGAGATGCGGACGCGTGGCATGGACGCGTGGTGCGCGATGGGCGGCGACCAACTCGAACTCTCGATCCACCAAGCTGCCCAACGGTCAGGTTCTTCCGGCGGTCCGCGCCACAGCCGCGCGATCTGTGCGCTGGCGGACTTCGGCGATCTCTGCCGCCTTGTCGGAGAAACTAGCAGCCGCGTCGCGAAAACCGAATACCTCGCCGCCTACCTACGCGGCTTGAAGGATGAGGAAGACCTCCGGCTCGCGGCGGTCTGGCTAACAGGCGAAGCGCTGCCCCGCAAAAGCGGTCGTCGTCCGCTGCATGTCGGCTCCGCCACCATCCGCCGCGCGCTCATTTCGCTGCCTAATGTCAGGGAGGAGCGCTACCGCGAAATTTCGCTTAGTCAGAACGACACTGCCCGCACCGCGCGGCTGGTGCTCCAGGAAATCCCGCTCAAGCCACAACCGCTCGACCTGCCGGGGCTGGCGGCGTTTTTTCACGAGCTACTCTCGGCATCCGGCTCGCTGGATCGCATCGCCCGACTCGCCGCCCGGCTCGCGACTTTGCATCCGGTGGAGGGCGAGACCGTGGTCAAACTTCTAACTGGCGACCTCCGAATCGGCCTGAAGGAAGGTCTGGTCGAGGACGCCATCGCCGCCGCATTCAGCGCAGAAAATGGCGACATCCGCCACGCCCACATGCTCACCGGCGACATCGGCGAGACGGCCCTGTTAGCCCGCCATGGCAAGCTCAAGCAAGCAACTCTGCGCCCGCTGGTGCCGGTGAAATGCATGCTCGCCGCGCCGCTCGAACGGGACGCGGAAGACGACCGACCGTTGTTCGAGAAACTATCATTTGCGCCGCCGTTCTGGCTGGAGCCGAAGTATGACGGCATCCGCGCGCAGCTTCACAAACACGGCACCGAGGTTGCCCTGTTCTCCCGCGACCTCCGCCCGCTCGACGAGGAATTCCCCGAACTGCTAACCGCCGCCCGCAAACTCACCGGCGATTTCATCCTCGATGGCGAACTCATCGCCTACGCCGAAGGCCGCAAGCTCGGCTTCGCTGATCTGCAAAAACGGCTCGGTCGGCGGATGGCGGATGGTGATTTATTTCTCACCGACGACGGCCAGGACAGCTCCGTGCCGCTGCGCTTCATTGCCTTCGACCTGCTCTGGCACAACGGCGAGGATCTGCTAGGCCAGCCGTTGCTAGACCGGCGAGGGAAACTGGAATCGTTGTCACTGGTTTCTCCATTCGAGACCATCACCCTCCAGCCCGCTAACGATCCGGCAGGGATTGAGGCTGCTTTTAAACAAGCCCTTCAAGACGGCCACGAAGGTCTCATCGCCAAAGATCCGCAAAGCCACTACTCGCCAGGCCGACGCGGTAAAAGTTGGATCAAACTCAAAGGCGTGATGCCCACGCTCGACTGCGTGGTCGTCATCGCCGAGCAAGGCCATGGCAAGCGCTCCGACGTTCTATCCGACTACACCTTCGCCGTGCGCGATGAGGCGAACGGCCAACTGCGAGTCATCGGTAAGGCCTACTCGGGACTCACCGACGATGAGATCGAAGACCTCACCGAGCATTTTAAAACACACACGCTGCACAAGGAACGGCGCAAACATCACGTCGAGCCGAACCTGGTGTTAGAAATCGCCTTCGACGCCATCCGCCCGTCGCCCCGCCACGATTCGGGCTTGGCGTTGCGCTTTCCCCGCATCAAAGCGATCCGGCGGGACAAGACCCTTGCCGACATCGACACGTTGCAATCGGCTAGGAAGCTGTTGGAACTTTGAGCCAATCACCCACCGCCCGCCGAAGGGGCTGACTGTAAAGTGTCCCGGCTGTCCCAGCCGGATTCCAACCCGGCTGAGACAGCCGGGACACATTTTACTCAGCTTCTCACCGGAGCCGAGCTTACTTCCCCCAGCGCTCTAGCAGCGTCTTCGCCATGTCGCTCGGAGTTTCTGCGACGGCGATGCCACACTCGGCGAGGATGCGCTTCTTGGCTTGCGCGGTGTCTTCCTCGCCGCCGACGATGGCACCGGCGTGACCCATCCGGCGGCCCGGAGGCGCGGTGGCTCCGGCGATAAATCCAGCGATCGGCTTCTTGCAATTTTCCCTAGCCCAGCGCGCGGCATCGACTTCCGCGTTGCCGCCGATTTCGCCGATCATGATGATGGCTTCGGTCTCCGGGTCGTTGTTAAACATTTCCAACACTTCGAGGTGGTTGGTGCCGTTGATCGGATCGCCACCGATGCCGACACAGGTGCTTTGGCCGTAACCGAGCTGGGTGAGTTGGAACACGGCCTCATACGTGAGAGTGCCAGAACGCGAAACCACGCCGACGTTTCCACGCTTATGAATGTAGCCAGGAGCGATGCCAATCCGACAGCCGCCATGCGATTTCTCGCCGCGGCCGGGAGTGACGATTCCCGGGCAGTTAGGGCCGACGAGCCGCGACTTAGAACCCCGCAGCGCTTCCTTCACCCGCATCATATCCATCACGGGAATGCCTTCGGTAATGCAAACGATGAGTTCCACACCTGCGTCGGCGGCTTCGAGAATGGCATCGGCGGCAAATGGCGGCGGCACGAAGATGGCGGAAGCGGTGGCTCCAGTTTCATTCACCGCTTGGCTAACCGTATCGAAAATGGGAACTATATTTTCAAACTTCTGTCCGCCTTTTCCAGGAGTTACGCCGGCGACGAGTTTCGTGCCGTAAGCAAGTGATAGAGATGCGTGGCGCGCGCCGAAGCTGCCGGTGATTCCTTGGACTAGGAGCTTAGTGTTTTCGTCGATGAGGATAGCCATGATAGGTGAAGAGATTTAATTAATTACTTTTCGAGTCTGTCGTAAATCGGCTGGGGAATCAGATTCATAATGCTGGGATGAGCTTCAAACAGTCGTGAGATATCAGCGAGGTCTTTCTGGCGTTTGCTGGGCCGACGTTCAGGCTCTTCATAGGCGGCGATTTTCCCTTTGAGGGTGTCCTCAAGACTGGCAACGCGCATGAGGATTCCATGCACGATTGCCGCAGTCGCACGCTCTGGGAAATCGAGATACATTTCCTCAGTGCTGATCTGAATGGAAACCTTCGATTCACCCTTGAAGTTGATAGACCATTGAAAGCGCTTTTCGGAGAATCCGAGGCTTTTCAGTGCTTCCGCGGCCTCTTCAATTCTGTCAGCAGCGATCACTATATCGACATCCGCAGTGGCCATCGGTTCTTCAGCCCAATGATTCACCGCGAGGCCACCAATCATGCACCAGGAAATTTCACGCTCTTCCAAAGCCGCGACGAGGCGCGAGACGTCCTTCGCCCCACCCAATGTCTGCCAGTCGTAAAATTGCCGCAGGGTCATCGTTTTCAGGCCACCGCAGCGACGATTTTTCGGGCACCGTCGGCCATGTCGTCGGCGGCGACGATGTTAAGTCCAGACGCAGCGAGAGTGGCCTTGCCCATCTCGACGTTGTTGCCTTCTAGCCGGACGACGAGCGGGATCGGCAAACCGGTTTCTCTAGCCGCAGCGATCACTCCTTCGGCGATGATGTTGCAATCCATAATCCCGCCGAAGATATTGATGAGGATGCCTTTCACATTCGGATCGCCGAGGATGATTTTAAACGCGGCGGTCAC
>JAYVEJ010000342.1:0-4911 GCA_043748885.1 Luteolibacter sp.
TTCGCAGTGAAGGCGATCCTCGACGAAGGCTTGGCAATCGCCAGTGGCATGAGCATCCACGCCGAGCAGGCGGGGGCGAAAGGGGCTTATCGCGCGGAGATCGAAGGCGGGACGGTGCGCTTGCCATTCAGCAGCGTGCCGGAGCTGCGGGTGGACCGCGCACGCATCCGCTATCAGGATGGCCAAGCATTTCTAACGGACGCAACGCTCGCTGCGTGGGCCAGCGGACGCATCCACGGCAGCGGCGAGTGGGAGCTGAAATCGCGCAAGTTTTCGCTCGAAGGCGATGCCAGTGGGATGAAGTGCGAGGACGTCCTGAGCGCGGATTGGGCGAAGCGCCTGACGGGCGATGTGACCACGGATTTTACGGCGGACAACCGTCCGGGATTCCCTCAAGCGAGTGGCAAGCTGACCATCCAGAACGGGGTGCTCACGGCCTTGCCGATGCTCGATGCACTCGCCGCTTACGCCGATACCCGCCGGTTCCGGGTGCTCGCGCTCAGTGAGGCGCACACCGGCTGGCGCTGGAAAAAGGGCGAAGTTGCCCTAACCAATCTGGTGCTGGCAAGCGAGGGTCTGGTGCGGTTAGAGGGCGGCATCACAATCCGCGGTCGGGCGATCGACGGCCTCTTCCGGCTCGGCCTCGCACCCGGCACGTTGGCCACGATTCCCGGCGCGGAGACCGATGTCTTTGCACTCGGCGAGCGCGGGCTCCTGTGGACGACCCTGCGGATCACCGGCACTCTCGACGATCCACAAGAAGATCTAACTGACCGATTGATCGCAGCAGCCGGCTTGCGGATGTTTGACCAGCTTCCAGAGACTGGAGAACAGGTGATCAAGTTCACCCACTCGTTGTTCGGCGAACCCTCTTCTAAGACGCTTGAGAAGGGCGTGAAGCTCATTGAGAAAAGCAGCAAGACGGTGCGCGAGGTGAGTGGCATTCTCGACAGCCTGTTCGGCGGAGGTGCTCCGTTAGAAGCAGCAGACCCGGCCAAGGAGGCGCAATGAAACCGCGCATCTCGGTCGTCATTCCCGCCCACAATGAGGCGGCATTTCTGCCTGCTTGTTTGGAAGCAGTTAGGCGCGCGGCGAGTGGCATCGAGTGCGGGGTAGAGATCATCGTGGTGCTCAATCGTTGCACTGACGGCACCGAGGAAATCGCGGCGCGTCACGGCTGCCGGATCGTGAGGGAGGACGCGAAGAATCTTTCTGTAATCCGCAACGCCGGGGTGGCCGTGGCTGAGGGAGAAATCATCGTCACTTGTGATGCGGACAGCCGGATGCATCCCGCGAGTTTTCAAGAAATCGTGCGGCGGCTGGAGTCGGGCCGCGTCGTCGGTGGCGGCGCGATGGTGTTGCCGGAGCGTTGGTCGCTCGGCATCGTGGCCAGTGGTTTCGCGATTTTGCCCTACCTTGCATTCACTGGCGTGAGCTTCGGCTTGTTCTGGTGCCTGAAGCGGGATTTCGATGAAATCGGCGGTTTCGACACTCGTTTCGTCTCGGTGGAGGATGTGGATTTCGCCCAGCGCTTGAAAGCCCACGGCCGCAAATCCGGCCGCTCGTGGGGCACTCTGTGGGGGGGGGCGCTGGTCACCTCGTGCCGCAAGTTCGACCAATTCGGCGACTGGTATTTGTTCCGGAATCCCCGCTTCGTGCGCAAAATCTTCCGAGGAGATGATCGCAAATCTGCCGATCAGTTTTGGTACGACGTGCGCTCGGATTGACCGCCGACAGTGGGAGGATGGCGGCTTTCTGTCTCGCACTGCGGATCGAGCGGGACAGTCGAGCCATTTGATTTGTGTGTTTACTTCGTGTTAGCAAAACCCTAGTAACCCTCTTGTCTAACTACCCATTCCTCGTTGTGAGTTCCCCCCCACAATTCAAGATTGCCCGCGCCAACGCCGCCTTTTCGTTAATTGAAATGATGGCAGTCATGGCCATCCTTCTCGCCCTGATGACCGCCGGGGTGAGTCTCCTAAACGGCACCGGAGTGCAGTCGTGCAAGGCCGCGACCGACATGCTCAGTGGCTTAATCGAGCAAGCGCGGACCACGGCGATCACCTCGCGTTGTTGCGTCGTGCTCGCTATCGCCGAACCCGGAGATCTTCCCACCGGGGACGAACGCTGCCGGATCGGATTGTTCAAGGTGGACAGCGAATGGCCGGACACCTCGCAAACCCCGAACCCCCTCGAATGCACGCTGCTGAGCCGTTGGCAAATCTTGAATAGCGGCATCGTGCTCATCCCCGACGCTTCGAATCTAGCGGAAATCAACCTTGCTTACGGCGGTACCAAGAACCTTAGCGTGAAAGTTCACGCCATCGCCTTCAACTCCTGCGGCGGCTTGCATTATCCAGCGGGGTCCACGCCCATCACGATCCGCATCGCAGAAGGCAGCTATCGCGGCTCGCCTCGCCTGCCGACTCCTAATAAGCGTGGCCCGGAGGAGAAAATTTCCGAGAACCGCTTGAAAATCGGCCGCGTCACCGCCCGTCCCTACCGGATCGACTGATGAAAACTTCACCACCTACCAC
Organism: Luteolibacter sp.; assembly: GCA_043748885.1. Classification (GTDB taxonomy): domain Bacteria; phylum Verrucomicrobiota; class Verrucomicrobiia; order Verrucomicrobiales; family Akkermansiaceae; genus Luteolibacter. The sequence goes on from JAYVEJ010000342.1 coordinate 2,538, forward strand.
AGCGGGGACTCGGGGCGCGTCGTTGATCGAAGCCGTGATCGCCATGGGCGTGCTCGCAGTGGCCATTCCGTTAGTCTTCGGAGCATTGGCGGAGTCCGGGAAATCCGGCATGTCCGCCGAGGCGGAAACGCGCAGCACCTGGATAGTCCCGGCCTGCATGGAGGAAATTCAAGCGTCGCGCGACGGTCGCCCGCAGTTTTTTACCCGCACCACCGTCGGTCAGATGTTTCCTCCTGCGGGTGAGGTCTGGGCATTGGCATTTTCTCCAGAAGGAAAGCCAGTCGGCACGCTCAGCACGACCGTTTACGACAAGGGCGTCCGCGAAATAGGCGGCAAGCCAGTGCGTTACATCGCCTCGCTCAGTTCCAAAACTCCGGCCACCCCCAGCGGTGCCTCGCCGATGTTAAGCCTGCGGATTTCCCTCGAATACCCAGCATCTTCGCCTGCGGCAAATCGGCAGAAACTGGAATTTTACACCCGCATCCCATGACGCTCACCCATCGGCACCCGCGCGGGTTTTCGCTCATCGAGCTGCTATTCTCGATGGCCATCGGCTCGGTGCTTCTGATCCTCGCCGCGACTCTGTTAGGCAGCGCGGGAGTCGGCTACGGGCGGATCGGCGGGAGCATCGCAAGCGAGCGCGAGGCCCGTGCCGTGAGCACCCAACTCGCTGCGGATCTCAGCACTGCTAGATTCCACAAGGATCAGTTGATCGAGAAATCCACCGCTGCGTGGCCGGTGGACACGCTCGGATTTCTCTGCCTCCAACCGCCCCAAGCCCAATCCGAAGCCGGGCGCATCGGCGATCTCTGCGCGGTCCATTACTACGTCACGGATCTAACGATAGGCGGCAAAAGGGTCCGCTGCTTGATGCGCGGGTTTCGCGAAAGCCATGAGACCTTCCAGGCGCTGCGTGAGGACAAAATCCAGTCGCTGTTCGCGGCGCGGGCCGATCTCGATGAACCCGTCGCCTTCGGAGTCATTTCCTTCGAAATCCGGCCACGGTCGCGGGACCACGGCGGGCAGTGGATAGCCTGGACCAAGAACGCCGAGACCGGACCTGAAGCATTCGAACTCACGCTGGTCCTCGCCCGCCGCGATCTCGCCGGGAAACTCAAACTGGCAAGTGACTGGGACGGCACCGGCAGTGCCGCAAAGCTGCTAGGTGAACCTTCCAAGCCCGACCACAACAAAGACCTCGAAGTTTACGGAACCACCTTGCGATTTGGAAATCATGCAACGTTCTAAAATACGAGCTAACGGGAAGTCGGCGGCTGGGTTCACTCTGCCTGCCATCCTTGTGGTCGTGGGGGCACTTCTCATCCTCGCAGTCGGGATTCTTTTAGTGGTCGGCATCGAGTGCCACACCGCCCGCGCCTTCGCCGACCGCGAGCGCGCTAACCTCGCGGTCCGCGCCGGGCTTGAAGACATCCGGGGCATTCTCAATTTAGAGGCCGGCAACGATGATTTCGTGATCCTGCAATCCACGTTAGCGATCCCCATCACTCTTGGCAGGCAGCCTGCGGCGCAGCTATTTCTCGCCCGTGGGAAAGCCGAGGACACCGCCTACTCCTACCGTTACGTGCCGCTTTTTAGCACCCAGACTCTGCCCCGCGCTGATACGACCCTCGCTCCGCCAAATGTCGAGCCGTTGGTCGGGACGACTGCGGAGGAATACCTAGATTTCACCACCTTGCCCTACACGGACAAAGTCCGGGCCGCGTGGCTGCCGATCAAGGATGACAAGGAGCGGACCGTCGCCCGCTATGCCTACTGGGTCGAGGATCTCCAAAGCCGCATCGATCCCGCCATCGTCGGCAACGCACAAGGCAGCGGCGGAGAACATGCTCGCGCTGAGTGGCCATTTCCGGCAGCCGGATTAAATCCCAAGGATTTGGCCGCCACGGAACCGAGCTTGGACCAAGTCGCGCTCTACGCGGTCGATCCTGCTGCCACCAGCGATCGCCAAGGAGATCTTGCGCAGACTCTGATCAAAAACCGCAAGCTGCTTGTCTCGCCAGACTCGCTGCTGGCCGCCGCCGCCATCGAGCCACCCCTGAACCGGCTCACGGGGGTAGGCAACGGCAAAATCGGTGAGCTGACCCACCTTAAGTCGCGCGCGGTGGAAGAAGCTCTTGTTGCCGGTCTGCATGCTTACAAGGAACAACCCCTCGTGCCCTTCGCCGAAGGGATCGCTCCCGCCGCCGCCGGGAAGCCCAAGCTCAACCTCAACCAGCTTCTCGCCACTGGCGGAACTGCCGCCGTCGATGAAATGGCGGCTCACATTAACAACGCACTGCCCAAATTTGTCGGGCGGAAAGGCGGCTTCCCAGATGACTATCTCAAGACGCTCGCCGCGAACGCCATCGACTAT
>JAYVEJ010000343.1:0-12513 GCA_043748885.1 Luteolibacter sp.
GGTAGTAAGTGTTAAACGGGATGTTATACTAACAGGATGTAAGTTTGACTTACATTCCTGCAAGCGGCGTGATGATTGCCGCGCCCGCCGCCTTGCCTACTTTTCCCATGTGAACATTTCGTCACCACAAACGGGCCAATGTTTAGGTGACGATTTCGTCGCAATGTGAAGTTTGCCGCCATCCGGCAGTTTCATAGGTTCCACCCCTCTATGAAATCGCGGCACGACACTGCCGCCGGCTGCGATGGAAAATGCTTCGCTTCAGCCGGATTTATTTCGTCCTATCCTATATCTAACATGATCATGAAACGTCCTTTCGCCAAATTGTTAATTCAAAGCACCATGGCTATTGCCTTTGGTGCGACATCCGCCCATGCCCAGAACCCGAATTACGCACCGGGCGACCTCATGTTATACTTTCAGCAGACGTTTGGAACCAAGACGGTGTATGCAAACCTCGGCAACGCGGCCACGATCTACCGTGGCACCGCTGCCGGTCCCGGAGCCGCCGACCGGATCGATTTTCTCAACATCAATGCGGAGATGGTAAGCGCCTTCGGTGCCGGTTGGGCGAGCGATCCCACGATTCACGCCGGTCTAGCAGGCGTATGGGGCACCTCTCAGGGCAGCACCGTTTTGCAGGACCAGGATCCGCACCGGACACTCTATGTATCTTCACCGCGCAACGGCGTCGGAACGCTCGGCACGGCCGACTCCACCGGCTGGGATCTCACGCTTGCGGGTAACACTGCGATGAATTCCGGCGCGGTCGGCATCGAGGCGCAGAACAACATTCTCGAAATTTACTCCACCGCTGCCGTCGCTGTTTCACCCATCGGCATTTCCACCATCGACGATCAAAACCCGTTTGAAGATCCCTCGTTAGCCATCCAAGCCGCCGCCTTCCAAGGGGCGTTTTCAGGCGGTGTGCAACAAGCGGGGACAGCTGGAACCTTTGGCAGCCTTGGGGCCGCTGGCACCGTTGAGTTTGCTCTGGATCTTTATCGAGTGCTCGCCCGGACGGGTGTTAGCGGCCAGGTGGCGGGTGCCCTCCGCGTCGGCTCGTTCGAAGGAACCGTCACTCTCAGCACCAGTGGCAAGGTTTCCTTCCTCTCGCAAGGAGCTGTCGGCACCGCGTTCGATAGCTGGGTGCTGACGTTTCCCGCACTCGACACTCCTGCCAAACGCCTGCCGTCTGCGGATCCCGACAACGATGGGTTTAACAACCTCGCGGAGTTTGTGTTGAATGGAAATCCTAGCGTTTCCAGCCAAGCGCTCGCTCCCACATTGGACGCCAGCGGCTCGAACTTTGTCTTCTCCTTCACCCGCCGCGATGACTCGGAGTCCGAGGCTCCGGTGGTCTTCCAATACGGCAGCGACCTTGCCACTTGGACCGACGTTGCGGTCGGCGCGACCAGCGGCACTGTAGGCGCAGCCACCATCGGTGTGATCGAAGGAGATGCGGTCACAGACGCGATCACGGTCTCGATTCCTAAAACAATTGCAGTCGATGGCAAGCTCTTCGGGCGCATGATGATGGTTAAATAAACTTTCATCGCGCTTTAGTAACCTATAACTCACAAACAACCCTGCTTGCTCGGCAAGAAGGGTTGTTTGGTATAGCGGAGTTATCTAACCCCGCCGCCGTTCCAGCAGGACGAGCATCATGAAGGATAGAAACAAATTCAACTCTTCGCGCGGGGTCATCGGGCCGAGTTTTTCGAGTTGGAAGCGGCCTTCCCAGAACGCCGGTTGTTTAGTCATCCGCATCGCCGGGCTGCCTGACGCGCGGGTGGCGAGATAGCTTGGGTGAAAGACATAACCGCTCAACATGCCGACGACTGGGATATCACTGAGGATTGCATCCGCCACTTTGATCCAAGCGTTTTCCTCTTGGATCGAGAAGTCGGGAATGTTGTCACTGGGGTTAAAGGTTTCGTAATGCGCCTTCCAAATCGAACGCCAACCGCGGCGGCCGACGCTGCCAATCGCGGCGCCATTCGCATCGGTGGAAAAGTAACGGGCGGACCAGTCGATCACCTTGTTAGCCTTAATCTCCGCGAGGCGGGTGCCTTGCGATTTATCGGTCCAGATTTCCACATGCTCGCGGAATTTAAACAGCTTTTGTTTAGTGTATAAAATCGTGCGACCGGTGGCATCGGTGACCGTCGCTTGGCTAGCAAGCGCGAAAACCTTGAAGGACAAAGTGAGCGGATACGCGATGCCCTCAAGCTGGCGGGAAATGTCGTCCGTGGCCGGGATCGCGGGAATGGCTGGCGAGCTGTAGGGGTTGGATGAATCCATGGGGGGAGATTAGGGGACTCAACTGAGTCCGCAAGAACCGGATGAGCGGAAAGTTTTCCGGCCCGCAACATGATCTAATTGTTGCCGGGGTCCGACTTCAGCGGCGAGGCTCTGCGCTGCATTTCTTCCCGCATTTCGTTCACTCAGAAGTCGAGCGTGGGAAGGATGAGAACCCCCGTTCTGGGTTTAGAAGTCTTTGCCAAAGGACTGGCGGGTGCCAATCTAGAGCCATGTAACCTCGGCACCGTCTCGTTTGCAAATCGCGCGGTAATCACCGCCGAGGCGGACGGATCCGCGTTCGCCCGGGCTGTTGAGTTTTTTGAAGCGCAGACTGGGGTGATCCGGGTTTGCCATGAAAAGGGTATAGGCACGCCGCGCCTGATTCTGCACATTGGCAGGGAGTGCATGGTATAGCCTCCAGAAGCTCGGAACGGTGCGGGATTTCACAGTTGCGAGGGATCAAGCGGCTGGGAAGATGCAAAACGGGAACTGATCGGATTGCCGCAAATATTCGCTTCAAGTTGATGTGTCTGAAGCCAACAGTGGATCGCAATTGGGAATACCTGTTAGTTATATCTTGGGATCAAACGCGAGTGCCGCAGCTTTGTCCTCCATTTCCTCCCGCAACCGTGAGCACATCATCTCGCAAAGTTCGGTGACGATGGGATCCGCGATGAAACAGACGGTCGTCAGGCCTTCCTTGCGCGTCCCGATCATCCCTGCGTCGCGCAGCACCGCGAGGTGCTTGGAAACATTCGCCTGGCCCGAACCGGAGGCCTCTACCAACCGGCCGACGGTGTGCTCGCCCTGCATCAGCAGGTTGAGCAGGCGCAGCCGCACCGGCTCGGAGAGTGCCCGGAAGCGGCTGGCAACAAGGTCCAGCGCCATCGGGGAAAGCAACTTGGCGGGTGCGCTTGTGGGTTTTTTAATCATTTTCTAAATATCGTTTGCTTCATCGCTATGTGGCGATACGGTGAACAAGTTCGAACCGAAATCAAGCTCAAAAATTCACCATCGCCATGCAAACCAGCACTCAATCCATTCTCCCCGCTGAACTCAATACCCTGCTCTCCAAAGGCTGCTGTCTCGTGGATGTTCGCGAACCGGTCGAGCACGCCGAGGAACACATCACCGGCGCGAAGCTCATTCCGCTGGGCCAGCTTGAGCGCCGGAAGTCGGAAATCGACCGCAGCCAGCCCCTAGTCCTCATGTGCCGCAGCGGCAAGCGCGGTGCGGAGGCGTTGAAAAAACTCCAAGCCCTGGGATTCACCGGCGGGCGCAATCTGGAGGGTGGTATCCTCGCCTGGAAAGCGGCGGGCCTGCCGGTGGACAAGAGCGAGAAGAAAGTTTTCCCGCTTATGCAGCAGGTCCAGCTTACCATCGGCCTCGGGGTGCTGACCGGCGCGATCCTTGCTCTAACGGTCGATCCCAACTGGGTGTTCCTCTGCGCCTTCTTCGGCGCGGGCTTGACCATGGCCGGCAGCACCGGCTGGTGCGGCCTCGCCATCCTCATGTCCAAAATGCCGTGGAACCGCGTAGCCGGACAATCGTGCTGCGCTTCCGGCAATTGCTCAACTTCCAACTAACTCCAAAACCATGTTCCTTAAACAAATCACCGACAGTTCCCTCGCCCAGAATGCTTACATGATCGGCTGCCAGCGGACCGGCGAGGCGATCATCATCGACCCCGAGCGCGACGTGGACCGCTATCTGAAAATCGCGGCTGACAACGGTTTCCGCCTCACGGCGGTGGCAGACACCCATATCCACGCCGACTACCTGAGCGGTGCCCGCGAGCTGATGGAACACCACGGAGCCATCGCCTATCTATCCGCAGAAGGCGGGCCTGACTGGCAATTCGAGTGGGCGCAGGGAAAGGCCAACGCCCGCCTGCTCCACCACGGCGACACCTTCCGCATCGGCAATATCGAACTCAAGGCGCGGCACTCCGCCGGGCACACGCCGGAACACATGAGCTTCCTCGTCACCGACATCGGCGGCGGCGCGACCGCACCCATGGGTCTGCTCAGCGGGGATTTCATTTTCGTCGGAGACGTGGGCCGGCCCGACCTGTTGGAGAGCGCCGCCGGCCAAGCCGGGGCGATGGAACCCAGCGCCCGCACGCTCTACCACAGCCTGCGTGCGACCGCCACCCTGCCGGAACATTTGCAAATCCTCCCCGGCCACGGTGCCGGCAGCGCCTGCGGCAAAGCGCTCGGCGCGGTGCCCACCAGCGTGATGGGCTACGAACGTCGTTTCAACGGTGCCATGCGCGTGGCCATGGACGGCAGCGAGGATGCATTCGTGAAAGATATTCTATCAGGCCAACCCGAGCCGCCCCGCTATTTCGCCCGGATGAAGCGCGACAACAAGGCCGGCCCCGCACTGCTGCCCGGTGGCAAGTTGCCCAGGCCCCGCCAACTTCAGGCGAACGAACTCACCGCGCTGCTAGCCGCCGGAAACAAAATTTTCCTCGATCTGCGAGACGACCGCAAGGCGTTCATGAAACAACATCTAACAAGCTCGTTGTTCGCCCCGCTTGTCGGTGGCAAGCTGCCGATCGTGGCGGGTTCTTACGTGGAGGAAAACGCGGCGATCATTCTGCTGGTGAACGACGCGAGCGAGGTGGATCAAGCCGTGCGGGAACTTGTCCGCATCGGCCTGGATCAAGTCGAAGCATGGATTCCCGCCAGCGAGGCGCTTGCCGTGCCGGGAGTGACCCGCAGCCAGAAATCGATCACCACCGCGGAGTTGGCTGACTATCCCGACGCCGTCGTACTCGATGTCCGCGGTGCTGGCGAGTTTGCCGAGAGCCATGTGCGCGGCGCGAAGAACATCGCCTACACCCGTCTGGCCGCACGTCTCGACGAGGTGCCGGACGCGCATCCGCTGTATGTGCATTGCGGCAGCGGCCTGCGGGCCAGCTTCGCCGTGCCCTATCTGGTAGGCACCGGTCGCGAGGTGATCCATGTGGACGGTCCCTTCGAAGACATCCCGGCCAGCATCAAGGGATAGATCACCCCACCCTAACCTATGAACGAACATGAATTTTCTCGCCCTGCTAGGAGCCGCGCTGATCGGTCTTTCCCTCGGACTGACCGGTGCCGGCGGCAGCATCATCACGTTGCCGGTGCTGGTCTATCTGGCAGGTCTGCCGCCCAAGGAAGCGGTGGGCCTGAGCCTGTTCATCGTCGGTGCCGCCGCGCTGGTGGGTGCGGTGCAACGCCTTCGTTCGGGTGAAATCCACCTTAAAGCCGGGCTGATGTTCGCCGTTTCCGGCATGCTCGGCGCGGCGGGAGGGGCGCAGCTTACGCCGCTGGTTTCCGGGCGGGGGCTGATGATCATCTTCGCCGTGCTCATGTTAGTCGTCGCCATCAACATGCTCCGGGGTTCCAAGATCGAGCCGTCGATCAATGCGGAATGCCGTCCGGTACGCTGCCTGTTAGCTGGCCTCGGCGTTGGCATCCTTACCGGTTTCATCGGCGTGGGCGGTGGCTTCCTGCTGATGCCTGCGCTGGTGAAGTTCGCCAAACTGCCACTGCGCGTGGCGACCGGCACCTCGCTGGTCGTCATTTCCTTCAACTCCGCAGCCGGCTTTGTCAGCCATTTCGGCGAAGCGCCGCCGCGCTGGACGTTGGCCTTTGTTTTCGCCGCCATCGCCGCGGCCGGGGTCATCGTCGGGTCCGGCTTCGCCAAGCGTCTGCCGGTCGCCCGGCTTCGCCAAGCGTTCGCGTTCATGGTAATTGTCACCGGCACATTCGTCCTGTGGCAGAGTTCGATGAAATAATGCCTCACCCAGATACGGAAGACGGAACACACCCAAGATGAGACGCAGGCGTGATCGTTAAATCTCCGCCACCTAGGACGGGTCGTCCGGAATGCATTGAGACTCCTAGCTTGGCATGAACCGGCCACCACCTGACCGGATCCTCAATGTCGAGGACGGCATGATTCAAAGCCGCGCGAATCCGCCGGCATCTAGCAGCCCGGCGGCATAGGCTTGGAACACCCGCGCGATCTCGTCGCGCACCCGGCGGAAGACCGCCATTTGCTCCTCCTCGCTGCCGCTGGCGTGCGCAGGATCGTCGAAACCCCAGTGGTGACGATGCATCTGGCCGGGAAACAGCGGGCAGACTTGGTCGGCATTGCCGCAGACGGTGATCACGGTTTTCACTTCGTCAGTTAGGAATTCGTCGAGGTGCTTCGAATGATGGCCGCTGATGTCGATACCGATTTCCGCCATCGCCCGGATCGCGAGTGGGTGGACATAACCGGCGGGTTTCGAACCCGCGCTGGCGACCCGGAAATCATCGGTTAGGGCGGCACGCAGGATGCCTTCAGCAAGGTGGGAGCGGCAACTGTTGCCGGTGCAGAGGATGAGGATCATGAAAAGGTTGATGGTGGGGAGTTGATGGTTGATGGGAAGAGGATGAAGGAATGAATGAAAGCCGGGATAAATCCCGCGGTCCATTGGAGTGGGTCTTTCCATCAACTTTCAACCATCAACATCTTCCCCGGCAGCAGCCGGACTCGCGGGTGCCGATGCAGAGTGGTACGGCGATGATTGAGCCGAGGATGGTGGCAACTGGATAGAGCCAGAGGTGTTGGAAGTTTCCGCTGACGATGGCGGGTGCAAGTGAGCGGGCCGGGTTCATAGACGCGCCGCAAATGGGACCGGCGAACATCGCTTCCAGCGCGATCACCGCACCAATGGCGATGCCAGCAGTGACGCCCTTTTCTTTAGCTCCAGTCGAGACGCTTAATATCACTAACATGAGGATGGCGGTGAGGATGATTTCCATAATAAAGCTCTGCATAGTGCTTCCCGTCGGCAGCGTGGAGCCGAGTGTGGGAACGGCGGGAAATAGCAACTTGAGCAACCCGCTGGCGGCGAAGGCACCCCCTAACTGGGCGGTGATATAGCCAGGAATTCCGTTGGCAGGAAATCGTCCTGCCACCGCGAAACCGAGTGTCACCGCGGGGTTAAAGTGGGCACCACTCACGTCGCCAAAAGTATAGATCATGACTAGCACGACGAGGCCGAATGTGAGGGCGATGCCAGCGTGACCGATCACGCCGCCACTGGCGTGATTGATGACAATGGCTCCCGTCCCGGCGAAGACGAGGATGAAGGTGCCGAGAAATTCTGCGAAGAGGCGTTTCATGATCTAGCAACAACCGCTTGGGCCGCAGCACGGCGATTTACTGGGGATGGCTGGCAGGCCGCAGAGTTCGGGTGCGAGGCATTCGGTGTGTTTGTTGGCAAGGACGAGCACCACCGCATCGGTAAGTAGTTCGTGGTGAGAGAGGGTGTATTGGGAAATGACGCGGTCCTCGTATTCGATTTCCACCGGCACGCTATCATCGGGGAGAATGGACTTTGCCTTGCTGAGGATGGCCGCCATTTTGCCGGTCTCGATGCGGTGTTGATAGTCCTCGCCGACCCAAATCTGGAGCTGGCAGGTGGTGCTTTCGCGCAGCGTGCCGCCGCAATCGAGGAAGGTTTTGTGCATGCGTCCGACTTCGGTGACATGGAAGGAAACAGGCACCGCCGCGCCATCCGGCAGACGGATTCGGAAGTCGCGGTCGGCGTGCTCTGACAACAGCGATTTGAGTTCTGATAGTTTCATCGGCGTTTTCGTGTGAGAGTTTTGGGGCCGACGCAGCAACTGTCCTCGCGCTGGGCCAGCCGGGCGATGGAGCGCGCGGCGTCGGTTTTGAGGATGGCGTCGTCTGACTCCGCGAAGAATTTTTCCAAGCTGGCGATGAGCCTGCGGTAGTCGGGGGCGATCCGGAAATACGTCCACTTCTCGCATTTTTCACTCTCCAGCAACCCGGCCTTGCGGATCACCTGCACATGGCTTGACACCGACGACTGCGGCATTTCCAAGATGTCCGCCAGCTCACAAACACAGAGCGCGTCCTCCAGCACCAGCCGCACAATGCGCCAGCGAGTGGCATCCGCGAGAGCGCGGGAGAACGTAACCACGGTTTCCATGACGGGAATAGTCGTAACGTGAAATCGCGTTATGGCAAGGGGAGTTAGATCGGACCGATCGGTCGGATCGGTCGGATTCTTTTCCTCAATAACTCCGCCCCCAGATTGCGCGGGTGGGGGTTTCTTGGCCGGTTAGAAGACAGTGGCTGCCGGTGGCGGGAAGCTCGACTCCCTCGATGGGCAGGCAGCGGATGGTGATCTTGTGCTGCTTGGAAAGCTCCTCTTCTTGCTCGGGGCTGCCGGCCCAGGGGGTGTAGAGCCAGCCGGGATTCTCGCCGGCCCAGTGGGCGTGGAAGGCGGCGAGGTCGTCGCACGGGGTGATGTTCGCATCGCGAAAGGCGCTGGCGCGGGCGAGCAGCGAGTTGTGGATTTCACTGAGAATATCATTGGCGCGCTGGATGAATTCTTCCTTGTCGGAGAACTCCTTGCTGGCGACGGGTTGGTCGCGGCGCTGGACGCAAACCTTGCGGGTCTCAATGTCGCGCGGGCCGATCTCGATGCGGATGGGCACGCCTTTTTTGATCCATTCCCATTTTTTGACGCCGCCTGATAGATCGCGGGTATCGACGTGGACGCGCAGCGGATCGTTGCGGAAGGACTGGTGGCGGAGAGTTTCGGCAAGCGCCTGGCAGGCGTCTAACACGGCTTGTTTCGAGTCCTCCTTGGGCGTGATCGGCAGAATCACGATCTGCTGGGTGGCCACGCGCGGCGGGAGGATGAGGCCATCGTCGTCCGAGTGGGCCATGATCAGCGTGCCGATGAGGCGGGTGGAAACACCCCACGAGGTGGTGTGGGCGTGTTGGACGGTGCCGTCGCGGCCGGTGAACGAGATGTTCTGGGCCTTGGAAAAATTTTGGCCGAGGTAGTGGGAAGTGCCGGCTTGGATGGCTTTGCAATCCTGAACCATGGCCTCGACCGTTAGAGTAATGTTGGCACCGGGGAAGCGTTCGTTTTCGGTTTTTTCGCCTGGAATGACCGGGATGGCGAGGTGGTCGCGGAGGAATTCCTCGTATTGACCGTGGATCATCCGGGTTTCCACGATGGCTTCCTCCTGGGTCTCGTGGGCAGTGTGCCCTTCCTGCCAGAGAAACTCGGCGGTGCGGAGGAAAAGCCGCGGGCGCATTTCCCAACGCATGACGTTGGCCCACTGATTGATGAGCAGCGGAAGGTCGCGGTAGGACTCGATCCAGCGGGCGAATGCCGCACCGATGATGGTCTCCGAGGTTGGGCGGATGACGTAGGGTTCGGCGAGTTCGCCGGCGGGGATCATCTTGGATTTGCCGGTGACTGGGTCTTTCACGACCTCCAAGCGGTGGTGAGTGACCACGGCGCACTCGGTGGCAAATCCTTCCGCGTGTTCCGCTTCTTTTTCTAAGAACGAGAGGGGAATGAGCAGCGGGAAATAGGCGTTTTGGTGGCCGGTCGCCTTGAAACGGCGGTCGAGCTGCTGCTGGATCAGCTCCCAAATCCCGTAGCCCCAAGGTTTGATGACCATGCAGCCGCGGGTTTCCGAGTTTTCGGCGAGGTCGGCGGCCTTGATCACTTGCTGATACCATTCAGGGAAATCTTCGGCGCGGGTCGGGGTGATGGCGGTCTTTTCTGCGGACATGGTGGTTGCGGAAATAGGAATCACGCAGCGGGGAAAAGAGCATCAAAAATCTGCCAGCGCGGGAAATTTCAGCCAGCCGCCAAGACAGCGTGCGGATTTCCAACAAATCCCGAGCTGGGGGTTTGACAGAGCCGAAGCAAGTGGCCTTACTCCGCTCCGAAGGTAACAAAACCCTGTGAGCGCATGAGCGAAAACGACAACCAACCACCAGTACCGTCCAAGCAGACCGGCAGCATTCCCCTCAGCAAGCAGACATCGAGTGTCCCTCTTAAAAAGGAAACAGTCCGTGTCACCTTAAAGGCGGCCGATGCCCCACCCGCAGTTCCTTCGGCCACCGTGCCGATGGCGCCACCCGTTAGGCCACCCGTGCCAGGGGGGCCGCCGACACCGACCGGTGGTCCGCCGCGACCGCCAGCTCCGGCTCCGACGATTCCTCTGCGGACCGCAGGCGCGCCTACGATGTCGCCCGCGCCGACGATCCGGCTGGCGACTTCCGCTCCGACTGGAGCGATCCGGCCCGGCGGCGCAGCTACCCCGCCGACGATGGCCTTGCCAAAAGCGACGATGCAACTCCAGACCCCGACCGCGCCGCTCGGCACTTCCTTTTCCTCGCCCTCGCAAATGGCGACGATGCAAGCCGATGATGACGACGATCAAGAAGCCGGCGAAGGCATGGCAAGTATTCTTTCCGGCGTTGGACTCGCTGCGGCTTTGGTCGTGCTGGCATTCCAACTGATGACCGCCAGCAACTGGATCAGCGCGGACGACAACGCCAAGAAGGGCGACTGGATGCAACTCATGGAATAACAATCTAATCCTCTAACTATCATGGCTCTTCCCATCATCAACATTCTTCTATCCGGCATGGTTCTTTACTTTGCCATGATCGCCAGTGGTCTGCCAGTCGGCTAATTCCAGGCTATCAGAAACTCCTCGAAAAGAGCCGCCTCGCGATCCGCTGGGCGGCTCTTGACGTATCGGGAAACTGGCTCCAAGGTCCGCGCATGGCTCTCAACCTCACCGACGCAAATTTCCAATCTGAAGTAATCGACTCCGAACTGCCCGTCCTCGTGGACTTCTGGGCGGAATGGTGCGGCCCCTGCAAAATGATCGGCCCCGTGATCGACCAAGTCGCCACCGAGCTCGATGGCGTGGCTAAAGTCGGCAAGGTCAACGTGGACGAAGCCCGCGAACTCGCCGTGAAATACAACGTGCGCTCCATCCCGCTGCTGCTGTTTTTCAAGAACGGCGAGGTCAAGGACCAGATCGTCGGCGCAAGCGTGACCAAGGACCAACTCAAGGCGAAGTTGCAGGCGCTGGTGTGATAGAACCGCTGGTTTCACATGACCGGCCCGGAGTGATCCCGGCCGGTTTTTTTGGCGGTGACCTCAGCGTGTTAGGAAATGATGCCGAGCTGTTCATGGGAGAACAAGGCCGAGCCGAGATGCTGAAGTTGGCACTGGCAAAGCTGGATTGCCCTCGCTAGCGTGGCCGGGTGTTTCAGATCGTTTTCAATGAAATCAGTGCGGCGGAACTCTCCCAGTTAGAGACGCTTGAGCAGCTTGAATTGCTGGAGGAATTCAAGGTGGGCAAGGAGGATTTGGACAAACTGAACGGCGAGCGGTTTGGGCGGATCGAGCGCGATGGGACGGTGCTGTATCGCTTCCGGGCGAAGGATTACCGGTTTTATTTTGAAGTGAAGGAAGGCTCGGTGATCATCCACCGGGTGTTGCACAAGGGGACGTTCTCGGATTTTAAATTTCGCTCGAAGATGCCGCTGGCGGAGGATGAGGCGCTGGCGCACTCGAAACATTTCTGGAAACTCATCGACGAAGGTCGCAACGCGCGGCGGCTATAAGTTTTCGATAGATTTTCCTTCCAGTCCACGCCCGGCTTGGGTCAATCTCGCGAATGATGAAATGGCTCATGTATTTGGTGCTGGCGGGTTTCGTGGCTGGAAGTTGGTTCATGTTCACGCGAACCGGCAAGGAGATGATGGCGCTCCAGCAAGAGATCACCCAGGTCCAAGACGTGGGCGATCCTGAGAGCAAGCTAGCGGACATGAAATCCAAGCTCGACTCGATGGACGGCGAGCGGACGATTGAGGGGATTTTACTGACGTTTTTGAGTGCCGGATTGTTCGGCATTTTCTTTGTGGTGTATGCGCTGCCGTTCTTCGCCCAACGCGCCACCCATGCGATTTACGACAGTAGCGAGATGATGGAAAAGGATGTCATGCATGACGCCCGTTCGCTGCTGGCGCAGGGGAATTACGAGGGTGCGATCGAAGCATTCAAACAGGCCGCCGCCGCAGATCCGCTCAACCGCTTGCCGTGGGTGGAAATCGCCAAGATTTACAAGGATCACTTGGATGACCCCGCAGCGGCGGTCGCGACGATCCGCCATGCTTTGGAAAGCCAGGAGTGGGAAATCAACGATGCCGCTTATTTCCTGTTCCGCTTGGCAGAACTCTACAACGAGGTGGAAGGCGACCGTGCTTCTGCGGTGGCGATCATGAACCAAGTGGTGGAACAATTTCCCGGCACCCGTCACTCGGCGAATGCGACTCACAAGCTCCATGAATGGGCCATCGCGGATGAGG
>JAYVEJ010000344.1:0-4890 GCA_043748885.1 Luteolibacter sp.
ACGATCCGATGGAACGCCCAAGCCCGTTGTGGCCATCAAGGACAAGCTTCCTGGGAAAGACTACACGGTCACTCCAATAGTTCGCCGCAAGGGCGACGCCAATTTCAATGCGGATCTGTCGGCCATCGAAGGCCCGGTTTTCTTGGTGAAATGCACTCAGCTCGTGTTTGGCGCACTTCCGGCTCCTGCAACTGGAAATGGATTGATTGCGGGGACAATTGGTGAAATCAAGAATCCAAAGCCGGAGCAGAACCCACCTGTCGTCGCTGGCCCGCCCTATGTGGCCGGACCTTTCACCAAAGCGGCGGACTACCCAGAAGCGGTCATCGCCTTCTCTGCGGATTTCTATCAGATGCCCGCGAAAACCCAGGCCTATTTCGACGGTGCGGCTTTTACTTCCAAGTTCACCACCCTCAAGAACCCGGTGTTCTCTCGCAATCTCGCGGTGCGCCGCTAAATCATTCTTCCAAACCCCTTTATGAAAACCCAACAGACCTCTGCTCTCAAGCGTGGCTTCACCCTGATGGAGCTGATGGTTGCCATGGCCATCACCACGATCATCGTCACCGTGCTGGTGTCCATCACTTCGATCGCGCTGGAAACTTGGAACCGCAGCCGTTCGGAGCTGCGCGCTTCCCGCCAAGCAAAGTCGATGATTGATACTATGGCGCGCGACTTCGAATCGTTAGTCACTCGCCGGGGCAACTCCAGCGACTGGCTCTCGGCGGTTGCCACCACAACCGCGATTGGCAAGAACTTGAAAAGTTCCAACGCTTCTGAACTCGTTTTCTTCACTGCGGCCACGGACCGCTATGACGGGAACATCGGGAACGTAAAAGACAAAGGTGGCGACGTTTCCTGTGTCGCCTATCGGCTCGAATACCGCGATCCCATTGTTGCAGGTGGCACATCCAATTTCGAAACATTTGTGTTAAACCGCGTGCTCGTGAATCCAGACGATACTTTCAAGGATCTGCTCGGGAAAACGAGTTCGACGCCGCCGGTAAAAACTCTGGACAGTGTGTTCGCTGGATCACCCTATGCGGCGGGACTGTCTAGCCCGGCAAACTTCGTGTGTGAAAACATTTATCAGTTCTCGGTGACCTTTCATGTGCAATTGACCGACACCACTCAAACTCCGCCCGTTCAGGTCGATTTGCCAGTGACCGTCGGCCAAACAAATTCCGCCCAAACCTCCAAAAGTTTTACGATCCAAGGCACGGGAATTAAGACGGAGATCACCGGCGGCACTTACACTCAGGCCCAGATTGCCGCAGGCCGCGTCACTGCGGTGGAGATATCCGCGACGGTGATCTCGGATTTTGGAATTGATCAACTCCGTCAGAGACGTTTTACCGGCAGCCAAGAGGCAGAGTTTCTGACGAAAAATTCCTACGAATACACCAAGCTCGTTCAACTCCCGAGCTTGTGAGGTTTACAACGCCCCAAAGCGCCGGTTGCGGCGCTTGTATTCCTCGACCACTTCGAATAGATCGCCCTGCCGGAAGTCTGGCCAGAATTTTTTCACGATCACCATCTCGGCATAACTGATTTGCCACAGCAGGAAATTGGACACCCGCATTTCACCGGAGGTGCGGACGAGTAAATCGGGATCGGGGATGCCTGCTGTCTGCAAGCGCGAGGCGAAAAGGTCGGCATCGATCTCCGCTGGCGAAATGTTTCCTGCGACGGCATCTACCGCGAGTGATCGCGCCGCAGAGACGATTTCCTCGCGCCCGCCGTAGGAAAGGGCAAGCACCAGCGTCAGGGTTTTGTGCTCAGAAGTGCGGGTCTTGATGCGCTCGACGAGCGCACGGGTTTTTACCGGTAGCCGTTCGAGCTGGCCAATGGCGAGCAGCCGGACGTTTTGGCGGTCGAGGTCTTTGGCTTTCTCGTCGAGGAAACGGTCTAGCAGACTCATCAAGGCGGTCACCTCGGTCGCCGGGCGGCTCCAGTTTTCCGAGGAAAACGCATAGAGCGTGAGATACTCCACTCCGAGCTCGATGCAGGCTTCCATCACCTCGCGCACCGATTCCGCGCCCGCCCGATGACCTTCTAACCGGGGCAACCCACGCTCCTTGGCCCAGCGGCCATTGCCGTCCATGATGATGGCAATGTGGCGCGGAATTTCGGGATGCGAAGGCATGGACTTCTTAAATCCTATGAAACCACCAGGGTTTGCACTCGGTCCGGCCCGACTCCTACAAACTGGATGGGCGCGCCACAGAGCTCAGCCAAACGCGATAGATAGGCCTTCGCTTCGGCGGGAAGCTCCTCATAGCGGGTGCAAGCCGTGGTGTCGCACCTCCAGCCGGCCAGCGTTTCATACACCGGCATCGCGCGATCCCACGCCTTGCGGTCGGCGGGTGGGAGAGTGTGAACGGTGCCGTCGATGTCGTAGCTGGTGCAAATTTGCAGCGTCTCATATTCGTCCAGGCCATCCACGTTAGTGACTGCTAGACCGGTGACTCCATTGACCATGCAGGCGAAGCGGAGCAGTACCGTATCCAGCCATCCGCAGCCGCGCGGGCGACCAGAGACGACACCGAATTCGCGCCCGAGACCGTGAAGATATTCGGAGAGTCCTTCATCCACAGTGGGAAATGGACCCGAGCCGACGCGGGTGGTGTAGGCCTTGCAAACGCCGATCACTCGCCCGATGGCGTTAGGAGGAAGTCCCGAGCCAGTGCACGAGCCGCCGGCGGTGGTGTTCGATGAGGTGACGAACGGATAGGTGCCGTAGTCGATGTCGAGCAAGGTTCCTTGGGCGCCTTCGAAGAGGATGGACTTACCCGCTTTCCACGCCGCGTGGAGGATCGGAATCGTGTTGGTGACGTGCGGGCGGAGTCGGGCGAAAGCGGTGTAAACCTCTTCTAGGACTTGGTCTGTCGTGAACTGTGGCAGATCATATTTCGCCAAAATTTCGTTAACCTCGACGAGCCGCCGCGTGACTTGCGCACGGGTGAACTCCTCGTCTAGCAAGTCCGCGATGCGGATGCCGCAGCGGTTCACCTTGTCAGAGTAAGTCGGGCCGATGCCGCGCTTGGTGGTGCCTATTTTTTGATCACCAAGAGCGATTTCCCGCGCGGCATCCAGCTCCTTGTGGAACGGGAATACGACATGGGCGCGATCCGAGATGAGAAGCTTCTCAGCAGTGACGGCCACCCCGAGCGCTTCGTTCCGCTCGATTTCAGCGACGAGTCCCGAGGGATCGACGACCACACCGTTGCCGATGATGTTGATTTTCCCGTCCCAGATGATCCCGGATGGAAGGAGGTTTAAAATGTAACGGACGCCCTTCGCGATGACCGTGTGGCCGGCATTGTTCCCGCCTTGGCCGCGCACGACGAAGTCTGCGTCCTCCGTTAGGTAATCGACGATCTTGCCCTTGCCTTCATCGCCCCACTGGAGGCCAACAATAATGGTGTTCATGAAATTGAAAATTGATAGGTCGGATCGGACCGATCAGACGGATGCCTTGGTCTGGTCGATCAGCGTGGCGAACTCCTCGAAAAAGTAAGCGGCGTCGTTAGGTCCGGGTGCGGCTTCTGGATGGTATTGCACGCTAAAAACCGGCAGCTCCCGGTGGCGCATACCCTCCACCGTGCCGTCGTTCAGGTTCACATGGGTCACTTCAATTTCCGTTGGCAGCGAATCTGGGTCCACCGCGAAACCGTGGTTCTGCGAGGTGATCGAAATTTTTCCAGTCCGCAAATCTTTGACCGGTTGGTTGCCACCGCGGTGGCCGAATTTTAGTTTGAAGGTCGTGCCGCCGAATGCATGGGCGAGGATTTGGTTGCCGAGGCAAATCCCGAACACCGGCAGCTTGCCGATGAGCGTCTTGATTTCCTCGTGGATGTAGCCGAGCGCCGCGGGATCGCCGGGGCCGTTAGAGAGGAAAAGTCCAGCCGGTTTTTTCGCCATCACCTCAGCCGCCGTGGTGCGGGAATTCACGACTTCCACTTCGAAGCCCGCCTGCCGCAGGCGGCGCAGAATGTTGTATTTCAGCCCGAAATCATACGCCACGATCCGGTGGCGCACCGGCGGGAGAGTCTCGTAGTAGCCGGTTTTTCCGGTCAAAACGTTGGGCAAACTCCACTCCCGCGACTCGTCAGTCCAGACGTAGGATTCCGCTGTGGAAACTTCCTTCACGTAGTCCATTCCTTCCATCGGCGGTGAGGCCTTGGCCGCCACGATCGCCGCATCCGCATTCAGCACGGTCGTCACGCAAGCCCGCATCGCCCCGCGCGAACGCAAGTGCTTGGTCAGGGCGCGGGTGTCGATTCCCTCAATTCCCAAAATCCCGTGCTCCGCCAAATACGCGGACAGCGGTTGGCTCGACCGCCAGTTAGACGGCACCTCGCACAACTCGCCGATCACGAACGCCCGGATGTGCGGCGCAGCGGACTCCGCGTCGTCGGGATTGATCCCGTAATTCCCGATTTGCGGGTAAGTCATCGCGACGATTTGGCCGCGGTAGGACGGATCGGTGATCACCTCCTGGTAGCCCGTCATCGAGGTGTTAAAACAAATTTCTCCGGTGGTGGTTCCGGTGGCTCCGAAGGCAGTTCCTTCGAAACAGCGTCCATCTTCAAGGGCTAGAATGGCAGTAATCGGCACGGCGGCGGAAAACTAGGCAGCCGATTCCGGCGATGCAAGAGAATGCTCATTCCTTCGCCCGGCTATCGATCACGATCGTCACCGGCCCGTCATTCACCAGCGCCACCTTCATCTCCGCCCCAAAAACTCCTCGTCCCACCGGTTTTCCCAGCTCGCTTTCCAACCCCTCACAAAAACCCTCGTAAAGCGGCTCCGAAATCCCCGGCACCGCCGCCCGCAGGAACGACGGTCGGTTGCCCTTCTTCGTCGAGGCGTGCAACGTGAACTGGC
>JAYVEJ010000345.1:0-4888 GCA_043748885.1 Luteolibacter sp.
ATTCTCCGCGCGATTCAGAAAGCAGGATACGTCCGCCCGACGCCGGTGCAGGCGGCGGCGATTCCCAAGGTGATGCAGGGAAATGACGTGATCGCCATCGCCCAGACCGGCACTGGCAAGACCGCCGCCTTTGTGTTGCCGATGCTGCACCGCATTTCTCTAGCAAATCAGCAAGGACAACTGCGCGGCACCAAGGCGCTGATCCTCGCTCCCACCCGCGAGCTCGCGCTCCAGATCATGGAAAACATCCGGGCCTATGGCAACGGCCTGCCGATCCGCGTGGCCGCCATTTTCGGCGGCGTGGAGGAAGAGGCACAGATCAAGGCCGTGCGCAAAGGCGTGGACATGATCGTGGCGACACCGGGGCGTTTGCTCGATCTCATGGCTCGCCAGAAAATCGACTTCAGCCTGCTGGAAATGTTAGTGCTCGATGAGGCGGACCGCATGTTGCACATGGGATTTCTGCCAGACATCGAGACCATCGTCAGCGGATTGCCCAAGCGGCGGCAGACCTTGATGTTTTCCGCGACGCTGTCCAAAGAGGTCGAGTCGCTGGCGCGGCGGTTTCTCTATCAGCCGATGATGGTCCAGATCGGCAAGCGCTCAAACCCAGCGGACACCGTCGCTCAGTGCGTCTATGAAGTGCCTGCGCATTTGAAAAACGCGCTCCTGCTAGAACTCCTACGGCAGTCGTCGTTCACCCGCGTGCTGGTCTTCGTGCGGATGAAAGACGGCGCGAATTTGCTCACAAATTTCCTCAAACTTGCCGGCGTGAAAGTGGCCAGACTGCACTCCAGTCGCTCGCAGGAACAACGTTTGCAGGCGCTGCAGGATTTCAAGGACGGGAAAGTCCAAGTGCTCGTCGCCACCGACATCGTGGCGCGCGGCATCGACATCGACGGCGTCTCGCAGGTGGTGAATTTCGATTTCCCGGTGAACCCGGAAGACTACGTGCATCGCATCGGCCGCACCGGACGGGCGGAGGCGCAGGGCGAGGCTGTTAGCCTCGTGCCCAAGGGCGACCTCAACCTGCTAGGCATTCTCGAGTTCTTCATCGGTCAGCGCCTCGACCGCAAACGCTTGCGAGGCTTCGACTACCACGCCACCGCCGCCGCGCTCCAGCCGGGTGAGGCAACCGCGAAGCGCGACTGGCGGAAACGGACGCGTGAGATGGACGCGAAGAAAGTCGCGAAACCTGGGGTTCCGACGAAAAAACGCCGTTGAGTCAGGCACCGCAGCCCGCTGCTTGTGAGAAGACCGAGGGTTTCCCGTAAAAAACATTGCGCTCCCTCGCCCATTTTTCGCCCCTTTCAGTTTTTCTCCACTTTGGGATTTCCGCTTCAGTGGCGATTTGATTTGCTCCCAGCCACAGTTCACCGCTCGACTCACATTTGAATCCCATCGCCGAAATCAAAGCCCGACTGCACGAAATTGGATACCAATCCGATCTCATGTCGGCCTCAGTCGGGCTATGGAGCGGTCCGGGCGAGGCGGCGTTGGTTGTTCATTCCCGACTCCCCAAAGACTTGCGAACCGCCGCCTTCGCAGTGTTCGAATGCAGGCTATCCAGTGGAAGTGCCTTCGCGACGGCGAAAGCCACCGGTGCTCCGCTGGCCATTGATATCTTTGACGAAGATTGGCAACTTTTTCGGATAGGTGAATCCGAGCTTCACCCCCTAAAACGAGGACGCATTCAACAACTTGGAGCTTATCTCCAAAAAAACGCGTCTGCGCTGAACCCCGACGCCGTCTATCGAGCCAAGACTTGGGGAAGGAGCGACCCATCGGTGCGTCAGCTCGATTTCGTGGATGCGGGCCTGCTACCCATCGTCGAAACGGAGCTTGGAGACCGGCTTGGCAAGCTTTTGGAGGAATCTGTGAAGGATCTCGCCGGCTCGCTCGGATGGATCAACCTCACCGATAGTCGCCCTGATGAACGGAAAGCCGAGTGGTTGATCCAGGCTCCATTCTGGCTTCTTGCAGCCAAGACTTTGCGGGACAAGCGCGTGGATCGATTCAAACGCATCGATCTGACCAATTTCGAGGACGTTTTCGGACGACTGGCCAAACATTATCGCAGCGACGGAACCGGTGCGATCCAAGTTCCGAAGAATAGACTGAAAGCTCTCACCGCCGTGGCGGATCGAATCGACCGCTTCGCATCACTCGAACTTCTATCTGCCGAAGCCCTCGGTCACGTTTACGAAAGCACGCTCATCAACAAAGCGACGCGCAAGAAACTGGGCACTCACAGCACACCCCCGTGGATGATCGACTACATCCTCGGAAAATTAAGACCTTGGATTAAGGAAATGCCCGCAGCGGAGCGTTTCGTTTTCGAACCGGCCTGCGGCCACGCTGGATTTTTGGTAGCGGCTCTTCGTCTGTTGGATGAGCTAAGGCCAGACGATTTCCCGGAACCTAGAAATACCTATCTTCGGAAACGCCTGCATGGCGTGGATGTGGATACTTTCTCCCAAGAGATCGCCCGCCTCGCTTTGACCTTGGCAGATGTCCCCAATCCCAATGGTTGGGACTTGGTAAATGCGGACATGTTCGCCAGCGATATCATCGAGCGTGAGACCCGGAAGGCTAACATCGTTCTGCTCAACCCGCCGTTCGAGAGCTTCGGTTCCGATGCCCAAGCAGGTTGGTTAAAAAACAAAGCGGCGGAGACCCTAAGCCGGATTGTCTATAATCTTCCAGCAGGCGGCGTGATTGGTTTTGTGGGTCCTCAGGGGATTTTACAAAGCAAGCAGGCCAAGGATCTAAGACGGACCTTGCTAGAGAATTATGAAATCAGCGAGGTGCTACTTTTCGCCGACAAGGTCTTTCAGTATGGAGAGCCAGAATCCACGGTCATTATCGCCAGAAAGTTAAAGAAGGGGGGCCGTAAGACTCCAAAGTCCATAAGTTTTCTCCGCGTGCGCGAAGGCGATGTGGCAAAATTTTCTAAAACACAGCACTCAACCTTAGTAGAAACGGTTACCGCGTCATGTCTCCTGTCTGATGCTAATTCGCCACTTTTCGTTCCTGACCTTTTAGATACTTGGGCTTGCTTTCAAACAAAAGAATTTAGACCGCTTGCTGATTTCGCTCTTGTCGGAAAAGGTA
This sequence comes from Luteolibacter sp., assembly GCA_043748885.1. Classification (GTDB taxonomy): domain Bacteria; phylum Verrucomicrobiota; class Verrucomicrobiia; order Verrucomicrobiales; family Akkermansiaceae; genus Luteolibacter. Next base: position 3,115 of record JAYVEJ010000345.1, read on the forward strand.
TGGAACATAAGGGAGCTGGAGATCCGTCACTTCCATTAAATCGACCCCGCGAATCGAAGGAAAAATTCGCCGGATCAGTTTTAGGATTTTCGCGATGGACGCAAAGCCAAGCAACACATGAACTGCCATCAATTGCTTATTTAAATCTGAATCCGCTAACTATTCTCAACCCCCGCTATGGCACTGAGATCGGAACATCCCAAGTTTTATTAAACTATGCGCGGGTAAGTCGTGGGCCTTGGCGGTTGAAGGCATTGGTTGATGAAATGGGACACCCCGTAACAAGTCGCTTTGTCGTCCTAAGACCCACGCAGACTGAATACTCGTTGCCGGTCCTGTGGGCATTACTCAATTCCCCAATTGCCAATGCCTTCGCCTATTGCCACTTGTCGAAACGGGATAATTTGGTCGGCAGCCTCCGCAAATTTTCTGTTCCAAGACTCACAGGTGATCAAGCGAGAGAACTTGAAATGACCGCGAAGAACTACTTGGGTGCCGCCAAGCGATGGTCGGAAGCCAAGTCCAATGCTAATGACGATGATGAGATGCCATTGTTTAGCTCAACCGCCCGAAAGAGCAACAAGGCCGCTGTCCCAACAAAGGAAGACCTCTACATCCTTCATCTCCGAGTGGATGCAAAGGTCATGAGCCTTTATGGTCTGCCGCCGGAAATGGAGCGCAAGCTGCTCGATCTCTTTTCAGGTGAGGACCGGAAAGGCATCCCATTCAAACAAGTCGGCTATTTTCCAGAAGGTCTCGAGGGCTTGAACACGGTCGCTGAATTACTAACCGTGATCGCGGATTGGGAGCCGAAAGCAGCCCGCAAGTCCGAGTTGATCCTCAAAAAGGCTACGCGCACCGCGTCGGCAGAAAATCTTGCAGAGCTATCGGAACTCAAGCGGCTCAGCGCCGCGCGCCGCGACTTGCTGGCACCTCCTCCCATTGCCGAGGTGCGGCAAATGTATAACGATCTTGTCCGTCGCGTGAAGTCCACTGACAAGGAATGATCCCGATGCGCTCGCCCGATCCGTTCCGCTACCCAGACACTCCGCTTGTTAGGAAGCATGGTCCTGTCGGGTATGCCAACTATCGGCCGTATCGTGACTGGCTGCGGGACGAATTCCGCTTCCGCTGTGTGTTTTGCCTGATTCGAGAACAATGGGGGCAGGGCAAAGGTCATTTCGACATCGACCATTTTGAGCCTCGTAAGTTGAGGCCGGACTTGGCGACCAATTATGACAATCTGGTTTACGCCTGTCATACCTGCAACTTGGACAAGAGTTCCAAGATCGTTCCCGATCCTGCCATCCATGCTTACGGTCGGTGCTTAGAAATTCATGACGATGGCACGATCCACCCTCTCTGCCCCGAGGGTGTGATATTAATTGATGAACTTGATCTCGATGCTAAATCGAGAACCGATTTCCGAAAATTGATTCTTAAAATCATCAATTTGGCAGTATCTCAAGGTGCGGACGACCTGCTTGAAGACATGCTCGGACTTCCTCACAATTTGCCAGCACTCAGGAATAAGCCGCCTGGTGGCAACAAGTGTCCTGAAGGATTGACGGAAACTTGGGCTGCGAAAATGGCAAGAGGCGAAGTTGATGTATTTCTCGAATGAGTTTCATCCGGGAGTTGGAAGGAAAGTTGTCCTCCTTCTATCAATACCCCTGCAAGTCGAGCTGATCGCCACTGAGAATCTTTATATACTTTCCCAGCTTCTTTTGAATGACTTCGAAATGAGCCATTTCTGCTGGGGAAACTAACGAAA
>JAYVEJ010000346.1:0-4883 GCA_043748885.1 Luteolibacter sp.
CACCCCGCCGTCGCGGCGGGCGGTCACGAGCTCGAGCGATCCCTTGCGGCTCGCCGCCGTGCGCCGAGATATGGCCAGCCGTTCATCGAGGTTTTGGAGGTCGATGTAGCTGGTGGCGACGGTGGCGATGAGGGACGTCTGGACCGCGTCGCGTTGGTATTCGGCCTCTAGCAGGCGGGCGCGGGCGGCTTGGTTACCGCGAGTGATGCCGCCCCACAGATCGAGTTCCCAAGCAGCTATCCCAGTTAGATTGTAGGATTGGGAATGGCGAGCCGCGCCGGACGATCCTTGCCCGGCATTTCTCGAGCGGTAATCAGCGGTGGCAGCAGCATCGCCATCAAGCGTGGGAAACCCGTTAGCACGCGAGGCTCCAGCGAGTGCTCGCGCTTCCTCAATGCGGTAGCTGGCGGCGACCAAGTCCGGATTATTCGCCAACGCGCGGGCGATTAGATTTCGCAAAACGGCGTCAGAAAAAACTCTGCGCCAAGATTTGTCACCGAACGATGGACCATGCGGCGCGGTGTCGTTGCGGAAATTTGTGGGGATTTTCACCCCCGGTGATGCGGGGTCCGGCCCAAGCACGCAGGAGCTGATGAGAACCACACTGGGTAAAATAAAAAGCGGACGCATGAAGAATCGAGATTCGGGAATGAGGTGTTCGATGACTGAGCTGGACAATGGCGCAACTCTCGCATTCCAGCAGCACGCTAGCAACATCTTCAGGATCGCGGCGAGCAGGAATATTTGGGAGGAAGGTTGTTAGTTTTGGCCGATATCAACACACGAACTCGCATTCCACTAAGAGGCCGTCTGAAAATTCAGGTTAGAATGGCTTGCCCGCTGCCTGTCCACGCGAACCCTCGCAATCTTCAAACGATCTTTAACCTGAAATTCGTAAGCGGTGGCGGACAGGAGTGCCCCCCTTAGCGCTGAACCTCACTCGATCCAAATCGTTAGTAAATCACCCTCGCCTTTCAGTCCTTGAATCAACGAATCCATGGCGATGCGAATGCCACCGAGACGGTAGGGATTGGCTTCACGGGTGAAATCGAGGTTCACACCGTTTATATCTACGGCTAGCGGTCCGCGGCCGGTGGATTTGATGTGATAGATCACTTCGAACGGTTGACCTGCTAGATATAACTTCGCCGTGAGTCCGTCCAGCTCGGCGGGGATTACGGGATCGAGGATGAGTGAGGTGGTTTCCAGCCGCAGGCCGAGGAAACATTGCATGATCAGGCGCACGCCGATGCCGGCACCACTGGAATAAACCCGCCAGCCACCTTCCAGCGCGACCTCGCCATTCTTCACGCGGTTATACTCGTCGAACGCTTGGTAGCGGTCACTGAATGCGGCGTCGGAACTGGAGTAATAACAGTTCGCCTGGCGCGGCGCGGCGGTGGTGACGAGATCGCGAATGGCGATCGGGTTCGCTTGGCATAGTCCTTGGAAAAATGCATCTGCATCGCCGAAGCGGGCGAGCGCCTCGCAATAGCGAAGATGGGCGTGCATATACATGATACCGATTTCCCGGCCGAAATAACTGGCTGTCTCAGCCCGTTGGAAATTGCTTTGCAAGCCGCCATGATAAACCATCGGGCGGTCAAACAAGTGCGCACCATCCGGCCCTAGCAGATGATGGCGAATGAGTGTGAGATGAGCTGCCGCCTGCACCGGACTAAACATATCATTGATGATCGCATGGATCATCGGTAGCAGACTGTATGATAAACCCGTCGTGCCATCACGAGGGTGCAGTAAGTATTCAGTTTGGTCGCCCTCTTGGAAATACGCCAGTCCCGCGACGACCTCGTCCACGATGAGCACGCGTTGGAATTCTTCGAGGATTTGCGCGGCTTGTGAATCGAACTCCGCAGCGCGGTCCGCATTTCCGAGGTGTCTAAATGCGGCGGCCAGCGCGATGAATGTTTGATAGTTGAGCGTCACCGTCCATGAGCTGCATAGATGCTCGCGCATGTCGGGTTTGGCCGGTTGCAGTGAGTCGTTCCAATCGCCATGGCCGTAGGCCGCGAGGCTGGTGCCTGCGATCACGCGGCGGCGGATGAGATCCAGCGCCCGCTCGACGTGGCTGCTGATCGCGGCTATTTCCGCCGCGTTTTCATCGGGATGGTAAAACGGTAGAGATCTATCTAGCAGCGCTGCGTCGCCGGTGGCTGAGAGATATTGGGCCAGCGCGAGCAGCGGCCAATAGACGATGTCGCCATGTGAATCTCCGGGGCGGATATTGCGCTCACGGTCGAAGAACATGAACCACTGCGGCCAATCGCCATCGGCATTTTGTTGGCGGAAAACACGACATAACAGATCGCGCACAGGCTCGAAGCGACCGAGTGCGAGTAACAATTCCACCGGCCCTTGGCAAACATCGCGGGTTCCCCAGCCACCGCCGGAGTATTGCTCGAGGCCGCGGGGTGAGAGATAATGCACAAGCGCATTGTGGACGAACCACGGGAAAATCTCGCCCGTGCGCTCCGCTGCTAGAGCGAGCGGGCTTGCCACAGGTGCCTTGATCCGCAAGCCGGAGTGAATCGTTTCCCAGAAATTATCAGTTTGCGCGATTGACTCATCGACCAAGCGACCCTGCGTCATCAGTCCCGCTGTGACTGACGGCGCAGTGATAAAACATAGGAACGGTTGGTGGTGTGAAACGTTATTTAAAAACAACAACTCATCGCCGCCGAGTTTATCTATCTGCGTGCCGTCGGTGGGCGTGATTAGGAAACCTCCATCCGGGAAACGACGACCCACATCACTATCAGCAATCGCCCGGACGAACACAGCGTCTCCATGCATTTCATGATCAACCGGCACCGAGGAACTGCCGTCGTCACCATTAATCGCGATGTGGTGCGAAATCAGAAACCTCACCGCCGCGCCTTTGAGGACAGTTATAGATAAGCGCAACTCATGACAATCCTCCGGCGCAGTGGAAACCACTTCGATCACACCACTTTGGTGTTTGTAGATCCAGCGGCACGAGTCCGGGTTCATTTCAAACGCCGATGGTATTCCTAGCAGCGTCCAGCAGTTATCTATTTCTACAAACACCCGCTGCCCATGGCTGCGGAAAAGCCCGAGATAACTGTGACAGGTGGAGAGCAAGCGATTGATGCTCACATGACCCTGCGTGACCATCGAGTGGAACACGCCGCCCATCCACGCGGTGGATGTCATGGCGGATTCGTCGGGTGTTAGTGAGCTGCCCGACCGCAGCAGATGACCATGGGGACGAAGCACCTTGAGTTCCTTTTCGCGGAGCACCACATGGCTTCCTTGCGCGGTGAAAAACGACCATGGCTGGCCACCCTCGTATTCCGCGTGACGTTGTTCGGCGCCGAAGAACGCGCTGATTTCTGCTTCATCGAGATCTTCTGTTATTAGGAAATTCGCAGAGCTGAAGAGGCTGGGCGCGGGACCGGTTCCGGCGATTTGTTCCGGCCACGGCGGGCAAATTGCTTCCGGCAGTACCAGCGCGGCATCGATCCAACATGTGTCGTCGGCGGTGGTGGCGGTCGGCATGTCCGCCTCGAACCCACCGAAGAAACCACGCTGCGATTTCGCGCCCGGCTCCAGCACGAGTGGCTCATCTTGGATGGCAACCAGCGAGTGCTCATGCTGCAACCGCGTCCCGGGCAGGCCAGATGTTAGGGCGGTAGCCTCGCCCCCTGCGCGGGTGGCGAGACCGTGAAACTGAAGTGCGTCGGTCGAGTAAGAAACGGCCTTGGCCAGCGAGCCGATGACGGTCCACGGGCAGCGCCCGTCCATCGACTGGTTTTGCCGCGATGCAACTGCCACGCCTGTTAGCGGGTGCATTAGCGGCGCGTGATCCACATATTGGCTGATATAGAATTCATTGAGCCGCACCGCGCCGTAGTGGGCGAGCGCGATGTCTTGGGTGAGGATGAGATCGCAAGTGACGGCGGAGTTCCCCGTGTTTTCTAGTTCGACATGCCAGAACCACGCCTTGGCAGACGCTGCCAGCACCAGCCGCACCCGGAATGTTAGGTCGCCCCAGCTTCCCGCGGCGCACAGGCCGCGTTCATCGGTGCGATAGAAAGCCGGACTGGCTGGCCCTAGCAGGGGAAGCGCCTCCAACGTTTTTCCATGAAGGCGCAGATAGATGTTAGTCGGGCCACCCTCGGCCTCGTTGCCGAGAAACACATTGAGCATGATGTCGCCGCAATCCAGCCGCCGGACGGAGCCGTTGGCATTCAGCTCGGCACTCATGCCGGAGGGACTGGCGGCGCGAAAAGGGAAAACGACGGGAAGCACGCAGGGGTTTGTCATGGGGTGATAGACGCGGAGCATGGGAAATGACCCGAACAATGCAAGGCGTCACCTGAGGCCACCGTGTTGGAGGGCGGACAATTCCTGTCCGCCTGGCCAATGAGAAGCGCAAAGAAAGCGCGGCACGCTCCGCACTAGCCCATTTGAGTGGCAGCACGACAAGAGTGTCGTGCCTTCGTTGTTAGCTGCGCCCGCCACGCGTGGAAGAATTTGCTTTGCCTGCGGCTAGAAATTGTTAGCTTAGCTTCGCTTGTTTCTCGAATCACTGCAACCCAAGCTCACCATGCCCACCGAATTACAAATCATCGCGGCCGAGCGCCAGGCGCTGATGGGCCTCTTGTCGGAAATCCCCCTGCGCTCGGTGGATGAGAACGTGGTCATCGCCTCGTGGAACATCGCCCAGTTTTCTAATAAGAAGAAAGCCCGCGCCTTGCAATACATCGCCGACATTTGCGAGCGCTTCGACATCATCGCGATCCAGGAAGTGAAATCTAACTTGCAAGGGCTGTCGAAATTGCAGGATCTGCTGCCGGGAAACTATCAGATCCTAGTCTCCGACCCCACCGGCAACAACG
>JAYVEJ010000347.1:0-4880 GCA_043748885.1 Luteolibacter sp.
CCCGGCTCAGCGGGTAGATCCACTTGTCCCGCCGTGCCGACCCTTTGGCGGGAAACATCGAACAAGGTCACCGGGGAAAACGCCATCCGCCCGGCGCGCAAGCCCGCGGTATTTTCCGCTAGATCCAGGCCCAGCGGAGTGACCATGCCCATGCCGGTGATCACCACCGGGCGGTTCGGGCAGGGCAGGGGCGCGTCGGAAAAGTAAGCCACAGGGAAATCAGATAGCAGTTAAGGCTCGTCAAGCAGGGTCGCCGCTAGCTAGGCAACGCACACGCAGCTTGTCAAATGCCGTATCTCCGCTGGTTAGAAACCTCCCGCCGCCACGCCACCCGCCCCGCCATTTACGCTGGGGACCGCGTCCTCACGTTTGTGGATCTCGCAGCAGCCGTTGCGCTGACCCCGCCCGCCCGCGCGCCGGTCATCGCCCGCAGCGGCAGCGTTGAATTTTTCGTGGAAATCCTGCGAGCTTGGCGCGACGGCCAAGCCGCCATCCCAGTCGAGCGCGACGCGCCAGAACCTCTACTGGGTTGCCCGCCGCCACCCGCCACTTGCCTCGTCAAATACACGCCCGGAGCCAGTGGCATCCCGCGCGGGATCTTCTTTAACGCCGCCCAGATCGTGGCCGATGGCGACCGCTTGGTCGAGGCGATGGGCCTCTCTCCCGCCACCCCCAATCTAGCAGTCATCTCACCGGCCCACTCGTATGGCTTCTCGAATATCGTCCTGCCGCTGCTGCTGCATGGCGTGCCGATCCATCTAGCACCGGTGCCATTCCCGCGGGTGATCGAGGAAATTTTCCGAATGCACCCGGCGCTGGTGGTCCCCGCCGTGCCGTCGATCTGGCGGGCGTGGCACCGCGCCGGGATCCTCAAAGGCGCACCGATCGCGCTCGCGCTATCAGCCGGTGCGCCGCTGGCCCTCGCCTTGGAGGCCGAGGTTTTCGCCGCGGCTGGGCTAAAAATCCGCAACTTCTATGGAGCCAGCGAGTGCGGCGGGATCTCGCTAGATACCACCGCCACCCCGCGAGAATCCGCCCAAGAGGTCGGAACCCCGCTGCCCGGAGTGACCGTCAGCAACGGCCACGATGGCCGATTGTTAGTAGCAAGCACCGCCGCCGCCACCGGCTACGACGCACCCCGGAGCGATGACGTGTTAGGCGGCGGCGTCTATCTCACCCGCGATCTCGGGTTCCTGGATGCCGCAGGAAAAATCCACCTAACCGGCACGCTGGGTGCCGCGATCAACGTCGCTGGCCGCAAAGTCAGCCCGGCGAAAGTGGAGGCCGCCATCCTCGCCACCGGGCTGGTCCAGCGCAGCAAAGTCTCTGGCATCCCCAGCCAAGATCCCGAGCGCTTCGAGGAAATCTCCGCGCGGGTCGTGCTCCATCCCGGCATCCGCCTCGACGCTTTAAAAGCCGCCACCGCCACCCACTTGCAAAGCTGGGAACTCCCCCGCCACTGGAAAACGGAGTAGCGCACGCCGCGTGCTTCGGCCTTCTCCGAAGGCAGCATCAGACCCGGAGGAGGCGGATGCCGTCCGCCTGTGAGTGAGGTGCAGGCCACCGAAGAAAAAGCCTCAATCTCACTGAGGATGGGTCGGCTTTAGCGGATCTTCATCCGCTCAAAACCCGCTATTCCTAATAGAATAAGGAGAAAAATGGTGCACGCTGCAGGTTTCGAACCTGCGACCCCATCCGTGTGAAGGATGTGCTCTACCACTGAGCTAAGCATGCTTTCCGAGTTGGTGGCCGCACCGTCGCGACCGGGGCGGGAGAATGACCGGACCGAGCCAGACTTGGCAAGCAATTCAGTGCGCTCCGAGCGATTTTAAAATTGCGGCTTCGCGAGCCGCGCGGCAGGGGATTAGTCTGCCGCCCACCAAGACCTGTGGCCCAGATTCCGAAAGAAAGTGTGGAGAAAGTGCTCGAAGCGACGGACATCGTCGATTTGATCAGTTCCTACGTTCAGTTAAAAAGAGCCGGCTCGGCATTCAAAGCGAATTGTCCGTTTCACAACGAAAAGACCCCGTCGTTTTATGTCACTCCGCAGAGCCAGCGGTTCAAATGCCACGGCTGCGGAGCGGGCGGGGACGCCATTTCCTTCGTCCGCGATTTTGAAAATCTGCCGTTTACAGAAGCCGTGCGGAAACTCGCCTCGCGTGCCGGCATCCAGATCATTGAGGAAACTACGGACCCGAATGCAGAGAGAAATTTTCGTTCGAGCGGGCGACTGAAGGACATCCACCGCGAGGCGACGGCATTTTTCCACGAGTTGCTGATGAAGGATCCCAAGGCGGCGCATGCGAGGGCTTACATGAAGTCGCGGGGCTTCGGCAGTGCGATGGCGGGGAGCTGGTCGATCGGCTGGATGCCCGATAATCCGAAGGTTTTCCTCGACTGGGCGAAATCGCGGAAATTCACCGGTCGCGAGCTGATCGACTCCGGGATTGCGAAGTTGCAGAACGACGATAATCCGAAATCCGGGCTCTACGTTAGATTTCAGGACCGTCTCATGTTCCCTATCAGAAATGAAATCGGCGATGTGATTGCTTTCACCGCGCGGCAGCTTCGCGAAAATAAGAACAGCGGGAAGTATATCAATTCGCCTGAGACGGCGATTTATAAGAAGTCCAAGGTGTTCTTCGCATTGGACCGGGCAACGAAGCCTATCCTTGCCGAAAACGCTGCCCTGCTTTGCGAAGGGCAGCTCGATGCGATTTGCTGCCATGAGTTTGGATTCACTCACGCCATTGCCACTTCCGGCACGGCTTGCACCAGCGACCATGCAAGGATTCTCAAACGCTACACCAAGAATGTGCTGATTTGTTTTGATGCGGACAATGCTGGCCTAGAGGCAGTGGAAAAAGCTTACCGGCAACTGGCCCCCGAGGGGCTGGGGGTCCGCGTGGTGGAAATGCCGGCGGGCGATGACCCCGACTCGTTCCTCAAGGTCCACGGCGAGCAAGCTTTCCGGCAACTGCTCACGAACGCAAAAGAGTTCTTCCAGTTCAAACTCGAACGCGCGAAGGCCACCGGAGTCTTTGATTCGCCGTCTGCGCGGGCTGCCGCGTTGAACGACTGCGCCGAGATGTTAGCGCTGATCACCGATTTCGCGGTGCAGGACAACCAGCTCAATATCGTGGCGGTGCAGCTCCAGACCTCGACGAGTTCGTTGCGCGAGGCCATTGCCAAGGCCAAGTCGCAACCGAAACGGGCGTATGCCGAGAAAGCAACGGGCGAGGGCGGCACTGCGCCTCCTGCTGAGCCGACACGGCTGCATCGGATCGTTGCCTTCCTTTGCCACCTCGCTCTAACATCCGGCCCCTCCCAACGGTTTCTGGGAGAACAGTTCGAGACGCTGCATGAGGCGAACCGCTGGTTAGAAGGTGTCCCATTGTTGGAAACGATTTTGGGAGCCGCGCCGGACCCGACTTCGAACGCCGCCGTGAATGCGTTCATCGGTGGCCTAGCAGAGTCGGATCGCTTGGCGCTGGCCCACGAAACATCGAGTTTGGATGGAGTTTCGCTGGATGGCATGCAAGCGGCGGAACAAGCGCTCGCGCTGCTGTCCGGCACAGTCTTGCAGCGTCGCGATGCGGCGGTGAAAGCGGAGCTCAAGCAACCCGGCCTAACTGCCGTGCGGATGATCGAGCTGCTCCACGAGGCCAAGGAAATCAGCAGTCTGCTGCGCGGGATCGGCCAGCGCTCGGAGTTCGACGACGAACTCCCGGCCTCCACTTGGAAACCCAAAGCCCCGCCGTGGAAGAAATTTAGGGACGGGGCGAAGAATCCTTAGATTTGCTGCTCCTATGGCCGATATCGGGACCATCTGGCCGGATACGGGAGTTAGAATAGCTTCCCAAACTAAGATTTCAGGCTCATTTTACCTCCAACGAAAGCGACGGTGGACGCGAGTGAACCGAAGCTTTCTCAACATATCCTGTCCCGCAAAACTCTGCATCAGGCGCCATCGAACTCCGGGGGGAAGACGAGGACACGCCGAGGCAAAGCCAAGCGGGACTTTTGGGGGGAAAAATGTGCAACATCGGGCACGGATCGGAAACGATCCGTGCCCGCTTTTTTTACGGAGCGCTGGCTTCAGCCGGCCTGTCCGCCATGGAGAAACTCGCCGACTGAAGTCAGCGCTCCATACGAAAAAACCCGCCAACGGACGAACCGTTGGCGGGATTGAGATTTAAACGAAGTGGGCTGTTAGCTCAGTATTTCTGCGAGCGGACGTGTTGGTAGCCACCGTCGAAGCCGAGTTCAGGCGGGAACTCGGAGAGGCCGTCGTGGACGTTCATTTCGATGCGGTTGTCTTCTCCACAGCGCTCATAGGGTGGCTTGAAAGTGCCGCGATACGTCGGGCAATTGAAGGTGAAGAGTTCGTAGAAACCGTAGCCGAGACGACGCATGGCGCGGCTGGTTCCATCGACGACTCCATAGCTGAATCCAGCCTTGCGACCGTATTGCTCATTCTTGCGCACGATCTGTTCTGGAATCTCAATGAATCCATACATGATGTTGCTGAGGGCGCGGCCAAGCTTGCGCGAGGACGTGTAGGTGGAACCGGGAGGTGCTTGGATGTCGGCGACGGCTAGACCGCTGAAGACGGCTAGGGCGGTAGCGATGACGAGGAGTTTTTTCATGCTGCGGAGAGGTTAAGTAATCTGGATCGGGGTTGGCAACGGATTTTTCGGAATTCGTGTATTTTTATAACTCAAAGCTAAGGACGCGAATAATTCCGGGCGTGGACCGCAGTTTTTCTAGCAGTTGGACCGGCGGCTCGGTGTCTACCTCGATCACGGTGACGGCTTGTTTGTTAGCGGGATTGCGGCTCAGGGCCATGTTCGCGATGTTCACCGCAGCTTCGCCAAGGG